>JARRPA010000237.1:0-3716 GCA_037383305.1 Gemmatimonadota bacterium
CGGGCTCAAAAGGTCCACATGGCCGTGGTCGTCGACGAGTTCGGGGGGACGGACGGTGTCGTGACCCTGGAAGATCTCGTGGAGGAGATCGTGGGCGACATCTTCGACGAGCACGACGTGGCCGAAGAGGAGATCGCGCGGCTTCCCGACGGTCGTATTCTGCTCGACGGAGGTGCGGACCTGGAGGATGTCGTGGATGCGTTCGACCTCGAGGGAGTAGGCGATCTGGAAGAATTCGATACGGTCGCCGGCTATGCGATCGGGCGCCTGGGCCGAATCCCGGCCGTCGGAGAGACCGTTCCGATCGGCGATGCGGAGCTGGAGGTTCTCGAAACACAGGAGCAGCGGGTGACGCGACTCGAGCTCCGGGTCCGGCGGCCGTCGACTGCCGCCGATTCCGATGAGCGTGCGAACGGAGACGAGAGCCAGGAGCGCACATGAGCCTGGAGTTCTGGGGGCCGGACGACTACGACCGTCACGCCCAGACGCACTACGAAGCGGGCGACCTGGACACGGCTGTCCGGCTCCTTCGGGAGGGAGTGGCCATCTATCCCGAGGTCGCCGAGCTTCGCGTTTCGCTGGGGTACGCCGAACTCGCGAGGGAGGAGTACGCCTGGGGCCGGCGCGCCTTCGAAGGCGCACTGCGCATCGAGCCGGACCACGAAGACGCACTCGTCGGCAACGGGGAGGCGCTCGTCAAGCTCGGTGAACGCGGCCGAGGATTCCGAGCCTTCGACCGGGTGGTGGAGCTCGGGTTCTCGGACGATGCCGATCTGATGGTCTCGATCGGGCGGATTCTCCTGCGCGAAGGACTGTTCGAAAGAGCCGAGAAGTTCCTCCGGCTCGCGGTCGCGGCGGACCCGGAACGCACCGATGCGCCGACCGATCTCGGTTCGGTGCTCCAGCAGCTCGGAAGGGAGGAGGAGGCCGCCGCCTGCTTCGAAACCGCGGTCGACAGGGATCCCCGGAACCACGACGCCCGCGTTCTGCACGCGAACCTGATGTACGAACAGGGGGATCGCCGGGGGGCGCTCGCACGTTTCCGGCAGGTGCCACCCGAGGCTCTGTGGGACACGCTGACCATCTGGCGGATCGTGGAGCTGGAGCGCGCCTGCGATACCGAGTCCGCCGAGTCCTCCATCGCGCCCTACCTCTCCCGACTGGAAGATCTGCTGGGTGAAGTTCGCCCGGAGGACCGGTTGATCGAGGAGCTGATTTCGGATCTCGTGGAACCGGATGCGCAGCCGATCGGGCAGATGGACATGTTCCGTCCGGGCGCCGAACGCGGTGTCATGTCAACGGACGAATCGGGGCAGGACTGGGCGGGCATCGTCCGGGCGATGTGTCTGAGCTCCGCGCAGCCCGAGCGAACGGTCCGACAGTACATGCAAGACACGGCAGATCGCATCCGCGCGCTCACCGGAATCCGGATTCCCCACGATGATCCGGAGGCATTCCTGAAAGCCTCGGCGACGGCGGGCGTGCTTTACATTGCAGACTGAAGGTCCGCACCGGGACGCACAGGTCCGGACCCCAGGTCGCCTGTTCGACAGCGAGGACGAAGAACGATGAACCACGTGCCGGCCCTGACCGCCCTGATTCTGCGAAGACTGTCCCGCGAAGGCCTGACACCGGACGCTCCGATCGCCGTCGCGGAACTCCATCGGAGGCTGGTTCCCTACGCACTATGCCGGGAAGCCCTCGGCCTGACGACGAAGGCCGAGTACGACCTGGCGCTGCTGCGGCTCCTGAATGACGAACAGGTCACGGTGGAAGAGAAAGCGCTGCGGGATGCGGTGCGCCGGGAGCTGGATTCGCCCGAGCCCGGTCTCGCGATTCTGCAGCGATTCGCGGCATCGGAGATCCGGGTCCGCGGGCCGGATTCGATCGTGAGCGAAAAGTCTCGCGCCGACGGGCCTGCGGCCCCGAAGGCCCCCCCTCGCGTCGATCTCGAGACGGAGCGGATGCCGCAAGACCGGATTCGGGGGCTCGACGATCAGGAATTCCAGCCCGAGACGGAGCCGCCGCCGATCCCGGGATCCGTTCCGGATCCTGACGCGACCCGGGGTCCGGCAGGTGTCAGCGACCGCGGTCCGGAGAAGCCGGCTGAGCTCAGGCCGAACCATTGCCATTCCTGCCAGGAGAAATTGCCCGAGCGAGCCGGTCTTCGATTCTGCCCGAGTTGCGGAGCAGATCAGTATCGGTGGCCCTGTCCTGCCTGTGGCGAGACGGTCGAGCGCGGCTGGAAGTACTGTGCGATGTGCGGGGCCCGCCAGTCGGAATGACCGTATCTGTAACTCCACATGTCCGTTCAGGATGGACCGGCCTTCGATTCGTCGGGCGGCTCTCCCGGCTCGACCGTCTCTCGCGGCCGCGTGCCGCCGGGCCCGCCGGCCCGGAACATCTCTCGAAGCCGAACTGTGCCCACGAACGCTGCACTATGGTCCAATTTACGGATCTGTCCGCCTGTCTTTCGTCGTTCCCAAGCTCCACGAGGCGTTGCCTCGGTTACGGTCGAAGTATTCGCGAGGAGGTTTCCGTGAAGCGCACGTGCGAAGAGGTCAGACGACAGGCAAGAGCGATAATGGCAGGCGGAACACGGCGATCCCTCGGCGTGCTCCTCTCCGGCCTGGTGTCGGGAACCCTCGCGCTTTCAGCGTGCAGCGCAGAAGCAGAGCCGGACAACCCGGCCGATCTCGTCATCCGCGGCGGCCCGATCCTCACGATGGTGGGGGACGAGCCCGCGTACGTCGAGGCGGTCGCGGTCGATGACGGCGTGATCGTCTATGCCGGTGACGAGGCGGGGCTCTCGGAGTTCGTCGGCTCGGAGACCGAGGAGAAGGACCTCGGCGGACGGACCCTGTTGCCCGGCTTCGTCGATCCCCACGGCCACGTCATGGTGGGCGGCCTGCAGGCGCTCTCCGCAAACCTGCTCGCGCCCCCTGACGGCGAGGTGACCGACATCGCCGGCCTGATCGAGACCCTTCAGGGCTGGGCCGAGGAGAACGCGGAGGCGGTCGAGGCCTCCAACGTCATCGTCGGCTTCGGCTACGACAATGCCCAGCTGGCGGAGTTGCGGCACCCGACGAAGGAAGATCTCGACCAGGTCTCCGAGGACATCCCGGTCCTCATCATCCACCAGTCGAGCCACATCGCCGCCGTCAACAGCGCCGCGCTCGAGCTGGCGGGGATCGACAGCAGCACCCCGAACCCCGCCGGGGGCGTGATCCAGAGAGTATCCGGCTCCCAGGAGCCGAACGGCGTCCTGGAGGAGACCGCCTTCTTCGCCGCGGCCGGCCCCGTGTTGTCGGGAGTCGGGGCGCTGGGGTCCGCAGCCTTCGCCAGGGCCGGAGTGGAGAACTGGGCGCGGTTCGGCTTCACCACGGCGCAGGAGGGGCGGTCCGTCCCGGGCACGGCCGAGGTGATGCGCCAGGTCGCCGACGAAGGCGGGTTCGCCATCGATGTCCTCACCTATCCCGATGTCCTGGTCGATCGCGACTACATCCTCGCCAACCAGAGCGACGAATACGTGAATCGCTTCCGGGTCGCCGGGGCGAAGCTCACGATCGACGGCAGCCCCCAGGGGTTCACCGCATGGCGTGACCGGCCCTACTACGACCCGGTCGGCGACTATCCGGAGGGATATGCGGGATATCCGGCGGCGTCCGAGGAACAGGTCAGGGAGGCGGTAAACTGGGCGTACGAGAACGACATCC
>JARRPA010000238.1:0-4627 GCA_037383305.1 Gemmatimonadota bacterium
TGCTGGGGGTGGTCCACGAACGCGAGGCGCGTTACGAGGGCATCGTGAGCCGAGCTCGCAGCCTGACTGAGACCCTCGCCATTCCGGTCACCGACGCCCTCATGTACGAGGAGCTGGGATTGGTGTCGGAGGGCGGGCTAATCGAGAACACGATTCAGGAGGTTGTCGATCGGAACCGGGATCTGATTCTCTACGTCGTGGTGACGGACCGCGCCGGGAGAGTCACCCATTCCAACCGCTGGGAGCTGCTCGGTCGCCACTTCCCGCGGGCGCTCGATCCTGATTCTGTCGGGAAAGAACCTGTCACCGAGATCATTCGAGATCCGGACGACGGAGCGGTACTCGAGGTTCGCACGACCCTCAACATCTCCACGAAATGCTGGGGATCATTGGTGGCCGGCTACTCACTGAAGCCGGTCGAACAAACCGTTCAGGCCATCGCGAGGAGAGTGGCGGTCATTGCGCTGATTCTCATGATGGGGAACTCGGTGCTGACGGCTCTGTATGTCGAGAAGCTGATTCGCCCGATCCTCTCCCTCAACGCCACGATGAAGCGAGCCGGGCGCGGCGATCTCTCGGTCCGGGCGGATGAGAGCCGAAAAGACGAAGTTGGAGAACTCGGGGAAGCCTTCAACCGGATGATGGACGAGTTGGAGGAGGCGCGGGAACTCGACTCCCTGCGCCAGTCACAGCTCGCGCACACGGAGAAGATGGCGGCGGTGGGCGCGCTGGCGGCGGGTGTGGCTCACGAGGTCAGCAATCCTTTGGCGGGAATCCTCGCCTGTCTCGAGAATTTGGAGCGTGATCCACGGGATGAGGAGATGCGGAAGCGCTACCTCGGGTTGGTCAGAGACGGCCTGAAGCGGATCGAACGGACGATCCAAAACCTCCTGGACTTCTCGAGACCGCGGGAGATGAGGCTCGAGCCCACATCCCTCAACCACAATCTTCGCCACGTCGTCGAGCTCGTCGAGTACCAGCTCCGGAAGCGCAAGATCGAGGTTCGGATGGAGTTGGCAGCCCAGGAACCCATCGTTTTGGCGGATCACTTTCAGATGGAGCAGCTGTTTCTGAATCTGGTCCTGAATGCGGTGCAATCCATGCCCGGGGGTGGGCTGCTGACACTTCGGACCGGCGTTTCGGAAGGCACGGTCGAGGCAGAAGTCGAGGACACCGGACCGGGCATTGATCCGGCCATCCGCGAGCGCATCTTCGACCCATTCTTCACGACCCGAGAGGTCGGTGAGGGAACGGGTTTGGGGTTGGCGGTCAGTGACAGTATTGTGAGGGCCCACGGCGGTACGATCGATGTTGAAAGCGAGGAGGGTCATGGGGCGCTGTTTCGGGTTCGTCTGCCCTTGAGGGCCCGGGGAGAGGAGAGGGGGAGGATGACATGAGTGTGTGTCAGGGACGACTGTTGATCGTGGAGGACGAGCCGCTCCTGAGAATCACGATGAGCGATGCCCTCCGCAAGGAGGGGTGGACGGTGGACGTCGCCGAGGACGGTGTGCAGGGGGTCACGCTGTTCGAGCGCCACTTGCACGAGGTGGTGCTGAGCGATCTCGTGATGCCGCGGATGGACGGGATGGAGGTTCTCCAACGCATCAAGGCCATGCAGCCCGAGACCACGGTCGTGATCATCACCGCCCACGGGACCGTCGAGAAGGCTGTCCAGGCGATGCGCGAGGGTGCCGCCGATTTCATCGCCAAGCCTTTTTCGATGGCCCAACTGTTGGTTCGTTTGTCGAACATCTGTTCGGTACGACAGCTGCGGGAACAGAATGTTCGCTTACAGAAGCAGCTCGAACGGCGGTTCTCTTTCTCCAACATCATCGGCAAGAGCAAGAAGATGCAGGAGGTGTTCGAGCTGATCAAGCTCGTGGCGGACTCCGACGCCAGTGTGTTGGTGCATGGAGAGTCGGGGACAGGGAAGGAGCTGGTGGCATCGGCCATCCACTACAACTCCTCCCGGCGGGCCAAACCGTATATCCGGGTCAGCTGCGCTTCTCTTCCGGAGTCGCTCATCGAATCGGAGCTCTTCGGTTACGAAAAGGGTGCCTTCACGGGGGCGAACGAACGAAGGATCGGCCGGTTCGAAGCGGCCCACGGCGGTACCTTGCTGTTGGACGAGATCGGAGAGTTGCCGCTGTCGTTCCAGGTCAAGCTGCTGCGCGTTCTTCAGGAACGGCAGATCGAGCGCCTGGGGTCCCACCGTTCCATCGACATCGATGTGAGGATCGTCTCCGCGTCTCTCAGGCCGCTCGAGGAGGAGATCGCCGACGGACGGTTCCGAGAAGACCTTTTCTTTCGGATCAATACCGTCGCCATTCATCTCCCGCCCCTACGGGATCGCAAGGAAGACATTCCCCTGCTGGCTCAGTCCTTTCTTCGCGAGTTCGCGGAGGAACGGGGTAAGGAGCTCGAGGGCTTCTCCGACGACGTGCTGGAGGTCTTCGACAATTACGACTGGCCGGGGAACGTCCGCGAGCTCCGCAACGCCGTGGAGCGTGCGGTGCTGTTCAGCCGGGGGCCCAAGATCGGATTGACCGATCTTCCGCAGACCTTCCAACGACTCTCTCCAAAGTCGATGGGCGCCGGGTCGCTCGGCAAGGTCAGAACCATTCAGGAAGCGGTACAGCGAGCGGAAATGGATGCGATTCGCGCGGCCCTCGGTGCGACGGAAGGCCGGCGCACGAAGGCGGCCGATCTACTCGGCGTCAGTCGCAAGACGCTGTGGGAGAAGATGAAGAGCTACGGCCTGGAGATGGACTGACCGGAGGCTCAGGGTGAACGGACTGCCAGATACGTCTGACCGAAGGTCAGGCTGCCGGGCATATTCACACCCTGTGGTCGAGTTCTCCAGCCGGAATTGGGGGCGGGGTTCGGGGCGCCTTGGATTGTGATGTCGGCATCCTGCGGTGAATCGGATGACAAAAAAGTGCCGCGCCTCAAGAGCGCGGCAACCCCGGAAAGGGGTTGTGGAGAGGAGTGGGATGAAGCGGAGCCCGGTCCGGAGACCAGGCTCCGTTGGGGGGGCATCAATCCATTGCGTCCCTCCACGGACACTGTTGTCGGCCCGCCATTCGGCAGACTTCTTTTCGAGACAAAGCAAGGGCCGTGCCACTTGCACTTGCGCCGCGGCGTGTGGGGGAATGGGTCCGTCAGGACGTTTCGGGGGCTTTGCGCGGGATTCTCCAGCGACCGGCGTCACGTGCTGGTAACGGAGGTGATTGCAAAGTGTGGCGCAACGGTGACGAGCTCATCGACCCCGTCAGTGGAAACGTCCGGTGAGACGAGCGCTCCGAGAAGACTTCGTGGTGTGTGCAGGGGAGAGGCATCATCGATGCAATGGCACCAATCCTGCTATGATTTCGGGTGACGTCGGGGAACGAGCCCCGGAGGAGGAATTGATGAGGAGACCTCGGCTGGTGATGTTGATCGTGCTGATGTCTTGCATGGCATTTGTGGGTGGGCCCGTGGCGGCGACTGCGCAGCAGAAGGTGCCCCACGATGCGGCATACCGCGCGGCGAAGGAGCACTTGGCCGATCTGCTGGCCTCGGAGGAAGTCACCAAGGTCGAGGTGGCTTCTTCGTCCTTCGACGAGGCCATGCAACTGATCTATGCGACCGTGGACACCTACCTGAGCCGGGCGGTGGGTTCACTGGGCGCGGAGACCGCGGAAGAATACGGCGTGGAGATCATTCGCGGTCTGGAGAGAGCTGTTGGCGCGCGTGGCCGATCTGATTCGCGAGGGTCATGGCGGCAGGGGTGTGAACATCCGTTCGGCGGCCCGCAAGATCTTCGAGGGCATGTTGCCGACAAGGGGAACGGGAGAGTCGCTGGCAACACAGTACCTGGTTCGACTGCGGCTGATGACCGACGCGGAGAGGCAGGCCCTCGTGAAATACGCGACCGAGTAGACGGCGACTCAACCTGTCGTGATCACCGAGGCGATGGTGGGCGGTGTCGGCTCATCCTCGGCCACGAAGACGTGGCAGGTGTCACAGTCCTGTGGGATCGTGTGCTGCCCGTCGGGTGTGGTCATCTCGTCATCGTGACAACGCCAGCAGCCCGGTGACTCCTGGTGGCCGAGGTTGTCCGCGTGCGTCGACCAGTTCGTATCCATCTCGGGGAAGACGATGCGCGAACAGACCTGGGCGGCTTCGTCCGCTCCCTGGCGGATCAGGTCCCCACTTCGGCGCGAGAGGTCGGGGTACTGTTTCGCATAGAACTCCAGCATTGCTGTGCGGACCGCCGAGACCGCCGCGTCATGAGTCGCGTAGTCCGCGCTGATGGCCCGCTTGGCTTCGCGCTTGAAGAAGGGGAGCTGCCGCAGGGTGGGGCGCGCCTGGAGCAGCTCGTCGAGTGCGCGGTCCGGGTTGGGGAAAGAGTGGGTGGGCCGGTTGTGGCAGTCCACACAGTCCATGATCCGTGCCCGCCGGGCTATGGCGTCTGACCCGAGCTCGGGGCCGTCCTTGCGAGTGTAGGTTCGGACCTTGCCGTCCGGTGTCGTCAGCTCGACCCAGACGATCTTCTGACGTCGCTCGTCTCCGGCGACGTACCTGATGCGGTTGTCGGAGTAGATGTGCCACCAGTGAATGCCTCCGTGACGTCCGAGATCGAGGG
>JARRPA010000239.1:0-5397 GCA_037383305.1 Gemmatimonadota bacterium
TCTCCACCTCGAGGTGGCCCCCGTCGCCGTAGGTGCCCATCTGGTCCGGGGAGAGCCACGCCAGGCGGGCGGGCCGGGCGCCCCCCGCGCCAGCGCGGGCGCGTCCCTCCAGGTCGCTGCGCGGCAGGGTCAGGGGCTGCGCCAGGGTGGCGGCCGGCGGGCGGTCGAGCAACTGGTAGGCGTGCTTGAGGTTGGTGTAGGTGGACAGCGCCAGCACCGATCCACCGGCCGGCGCGGCCCGCACGCCGGCGGTCAGGGCCTCGTGCGGGGTGGGGTAGGCGGCGGCCTCGGGCCTGGGCTCCAGGTAGCGCATGCGGATGAGGAACTCCAGCGCGCGGCTGCCGCTCACCGTGACGGCGGCGACAGCCGCGCGCGCTTCGCAATGGGAGAGACGATTCGAATGTTCCTGCTCCAGGTCGGCCTGGGTGATTCCCTCCAGACGAGTCCGCTGCTCGCGCTTCCTCTGCTCTTCGGGGCCGGCGTATTGACGAGTCTGACGCCGTGCATTTATCCGATGATTCCGATCACCGCGGGAGTGATCACGGGAACCGCGGGGGAGGAAGCGAGTCGGGGCCGGGTCGTCGGCTTGACGCTCACCTACGTGTCGGGGCTGGCGCTGCTCTACGCCCTCGCGGGGCTGCTGGCCGGACTTTCCGGCACCCTGTTCGGGACCCTCGCCTCGAGCTGGTGGGCCCAGGGCCTGATCGCCCTGCTTCTGGCCCTGTTCGGCCTCGCCATGCTGGACATAGTTCCGGTCCCCGCCCCCCGCCGTCTCACCACCTGGGCCGGTGGTCTGGGTGCGGGCTCCTATCCCGCCGTGTTCCTGCTCGGAGCGACATCCGGACTGGTCGCGGCCCCCTGCGGCGCACCGGCCTTCGCCGCCGTTCTGACATGGGTGTCCACCACGCAGAGCGCGAGCCTGGGATTCCTCTACCTGTTCGTATTCTCGCTCGGAATGACAGCCCTTCTGGTGCTCGTAGGTGTCTTCTCCGGCTCTGCCCGGCTGCTGCCTCAGGCCGGTCCCTGGATGCAGCGGCTCAAGAAGGCGGCGGGCGTGCTTCTCCTGATCATGGCAGCCTGGTACGCCTGGCACGCCTGGCTGGCGCTTGTCTGATGACGATTTCCCGAATCGCACGGAGTATTTCCATGAAGCATGATCGGATATCCGGCGCAGCGCCGGCCGCCCTCTTCTCTGTCGCCGCTCTCCTCCTGCTCTCCGGCCCGCTCGACGCTCAGACGACGCGGATCGGAATCGAGATCGGCGCCACCCCGGCCGGCCCTTCCCTGGAGCGACTCGACGGCCCCGGCGGAACCGTGGATCTGTCGGAGTCGATCGGTGCGCGGCCCGTGCTACTCGAGTTCTGGGCCACCTGGTGCGAGAACTGCGAGGCGCTGCACCCGCAGATGCTGAAGGCGCACGAGGAGTTCGGCGACGCGGTGGACTTCTTCGCAGTCGCCGTCGGCGTCAACCAGTCGCCGCGGCGGATCCGGCGGCACCTGGAAGAGATGCCGCTGCCCTTCCCCGTGCTGTGGGACGAGAAGGGAGCCGGAGTTCGCGAATTCCAGGCCCCGAACACCTCCTATATCGTCGTTCTCGATGCGAACGGCCGGGTCACCTACACCGGTACCGGGTCCGGTCAGGATATCGAGGCAGCCATCCGAACCGCGCTTCGCACTTGACCGCTGCCTTCGGTCTCCCGCACCATGGAGTCGATGCCGAACCCCTGGCGGTGACACCCCGGAAGGACGATCGCGCATGCCCGTGTACACGACGGCCTGCCCGCGGAACTGCTACAGCACCTGCGGCATGCGCGTGCACGTCGAGGATGGCGAGATCCGCCGGATCGAGCCGCACACGGGAAACCTGGCTACCCCGGAAGGCGTCTGCCTCAAGGGGCTGAGCTATGTCGAGCGGGTTCGATCGCCCGATCGGATTCTCACGCCACTCCGCCGCACTTCGTCGGATCGCTTCGCGCCGATCGACTGGTCCGAAGCACTGGATCTGATCGCATCCCGACTCCTCAGAATCCGCCAGGAATCGGGTCCACAGAGCGTGCTTTACTACGCGGCGAGCGGAACGAAGGGCCTGCTCAACGGAGCCGGTGCCGAATTCTGGCGGCTGTTCGGAGGCTGCACGACGACCTATGGCGACCTCTGCTGGCCGGCCGGTCTCGAAGCGACACGCCTCACGCTCGGCGACAACCGGAACAGCGCGCCCTGGGACATCTCCAACGCCCGCCTGATCATCCTCTGGGGGAAGAACCCCGCGGAGACCAACATCCACCAGATGCCCTTCATTCAGCAGGCCCGCGAGGCGGGCGCAACGGTCGTCGTGGTCGATCCGCGACGCACAGAGACCGCGGAGTCGGCCGACCTGTGGATCCGGCCCCGACCGGGAACTGATGGGGCCATCGCGCTGGCCGCCGCCCACGAGGTCATCCGGCGGGGCGGCGTGGACGGCCCGTTCGTCCGGGAGAGAGTGCTCGGGTACGAGGAATTCGAGTCCCGGGTCGCGGACCTGACGCCGGCCTGGGCGGCCGGGATCGCGGAGGTCCCGGAGGCGCACGTCCGTGAACTCGGCCGGCTGCTCGGAGAGATCCGCCCCGCCACGATCAGTGCCGGGTTCGGGATGCAGCGCTATGCCAACAGCGGCCAGACGATGCGTTCGATCCTGGCGTTGCTCGCGATCACCGGCAACTTCGGTCGGCCTGGGGCGGGCTGGGTGTACGCGAACCTGCAGAGCGCCATCTTCGATGAGGTGAAGGACCCGGTCGCGTTCTTCCCTCCCGAGCATCCCGATGGGGTGATGCGCGTTTCGATCTCGACGGCTCGGCTGGGGCGCGACATGCTCGCCCAGCGCGATCCGCCGTTGCGGATGGCCTGGGTGGAGCGCGGCAACCCGATCACTCAGAATCCAGAGACGAACCGGGTGCTCGAGGCCTTCCGGGCCCTCGAATTCCGGGTCGTGGTGGATCAGTTCCTGACGGACACGGCGCGCGAAGCCGACCTCGTCCTGCCGGCCAAGTCGATGTTCGAGCAGACCGACGTCATCGGTGCGTACTGGCACCCCTACATTCAGCTGCGACAGAAAGTCATCGAACCACCGGGCGAGGTGAAACCCGAGACGGAGATTTACCGGCTGGTCGCCGAACGGGTGGGGATCCCGGAGGAGGAGATCGCCGATCGGATTCCCGGGCCCTCGGATGCCGAGGTCGAGGCATTTCTGGAGCGCCGGCTCGCCCCGTTCGAGGGCCTGAGCCTGGATCGGCTGCGGGAGGGCCCCGCTCTGCCCCCGGACCATGAGGAGGTGGCCTTCGCCGACCTGCGCTTCCCCACTCCGTCAGGGCGCATCGAGCTCCGGTCCGAGGAGGCGGAGCGGCGATGGGGCATCGATCCGCTCCCTCTCTTCCGGGAATCGCTCGAATCGACCCGCGGGCGCGGCGGCGATCGCGAGTCCACGCCCGGCTCCACGATCCGGGGCGGAGCTGAAAATGGGGAAAGCAGCCCGCGGGCACGCGGGAGTCCGTACCGGCTGTACCTGATGACCCCGAACACGAAGAACCGGATCCACTCCCAGTTCGGAAATCTCCGCATGATCCGCCGGCTCGATCCGGCCCCGGCTGTGCATGTTCACCCTCTGGATGCCGAAGCGCGGGGGATCGTGGACGGCACCCGGGTTCGCATTTTCAACGACAGGGGCGAGCTTCGATGAACGGCTGGTGGATCTCCGAAGGCGGCACCGTCAATTTCTGTTCGGCGGGACGCGAGACCGACATCGGCTATGGAGCGGCTTTCCACGACAACCTGGTCGAGCTGGAGCCCACCGCTTGAGGCACGCCTTCGTTTTCGATCCGAATCGGTGCACCGGGTGCAGCGCCTGCGAGCTGGCTTGCTCGATCGAGAACCGGCTCGGGACCGATCGAAGCTGGCGCAGCGTTCTCACCTTCAACGAACGGGGCGTCCCCGGCGTACCGCTCTTTCACCTGTCCCTGGCCTGCAATCACTGTGAAACCGCGGCCTGCATGGAGGCCTGTCCGGCGCTCGCCTACGAGAGGGATCCGACGAGCGGAGCCGTGCTGATCCGACAGGAGGCGTGCATCGGCTGTCGTTACTGCGCGTGGGCCTGCCCTTACGGCGCCCCGCGATTCGAGCCGGACCGGGGTGTAATGGGAAAGTGCACCTTCTGCGCTCACCGGCTGGTCGAGGGACGGAGGCCTGCCTGCGCCGATCTCTGCCCGACCGGAGCGCTCGATTACGCCGTGCTTCCGGAAGACCTGCTCTCGGCTGATATCGAAGGAATGCCTCGAACGGGACTGGGTCCGTCGATCCGGATTCTCCCCCTCGAACGCAGATCGACGGCCGACTCGGGCGACTACGAGAGAGACGGAGCCGCCGTCCGACCCGCATACATGCCGTCCGCAGATCCCGGCACGCGAGCACCGACTGGCCTCTCCGCGCACGAGCCGCGGATCGAGCTGGCCGGCGAGTGGTCTCTGGCCGCGTTCACCCTCCTGCTCGCCGTGCTGTTCGGCTTGCTGGCGGCGGCGATGAGCGGAAGCCGGGAGGTATCTCCTCTGCTCTTCGCCGCCGTATCCGTCGTGGCGGCCGGGCTGAGCCTCGCGCACCTCGGCCGACCGACCCGGGCCTGGCGAGCCGTGCTGGGAATCCGTAGATCGCCGGTCAGCCGGGAAGTGACGGGATTCGGCCTGATGGCGGCTCTGGGCACCGTCGCTCTGGTAGCCGCTCCGGCGCCCCTCTCGACCGTGGCCGGTGGGCTGGGGCTCATTGCCGGTCTGCTTTCCCTCGTCTCGGCCGATCGCGTATACCGACCCGTCTTCCAGGGCGGACGCCCGGTGCTGCACAGCGCCGGCGTGCTTCTGACGGGGATGTACCTGGCTGCGCTCTCAGCCGGCTTCGTAGGCTGGGCGGCGCTGATCGGCGGGTACAAGCTGATGCGCTACCTCGAACGGGCCGGGAACGAGAGGGCTCGCGGATCCGGTGCCAGAATTGGCTGGTTCCGAGCGGCAGGCCGGACCGGACTGGGAATGGTCGTCCCGGCCTTGGCCTGGATCGTCGGGGGAGCGCCCTTGCCGATCTGGGCGCTCCTGTGCGCCTTGGTCGGCGAGGCGGTCGACCGAGCAGAATTCTACTCCGAGCTCGAAATCGTCTCGCCTGCGCGGCGACTGCGTCTCGACCTGGGTGCGAGACTCGAGGCGATGCGGGACTCGCCATCGGAACCGGGTTCGATTCGGTCCTGAGTGGCCGGGTGATGTCGGGCCGGAGGCTCAACCCGCCACGATTCTCCAGACCTGTGCGACCACGAAGCAGGTCGCGAAGCCCATCAGGATCGGCAACAGGGCCGAAACCGCAGTCCACCTGACGCTGCCGGTCTCCTTG
>JARRPA010000240.1:0-9205 GCA_037383305.1 Gemmatimonadota bacterium
GCAGCGTCTGCCCCGGCACCTTCCGCCGCCGAGCCGCGCTCGCGACTCACGGCGGGACTCCCGGCCGTCGAGCGCTCGGCGGAACTCGCCGGGATCCGGACGGCCTTCCTCGAAGGGGGCGAGGGCCCTCCCATGGTCCTTCTCCACGGGCCGGGCGAGTCCGCCGTCAACTGGCGTTGGGTCTTCCCGGATCTCGCAGCGACACACCGGGTGATCGCGCCGGACCTGCCGGCGCACGGCCGCACGGGCGGTGAGGACGAGCGGCTGGACGCGGACCGGGTGGTAGAGTGGCTCGACGCGCTCATCGGACGGACATGTCCCCGGCCGCCGGTCGTGGTGGGCCACATCCTCGGCGGGTCGATCGCCGCGCGCCACGCGGCCCGGCACGGCGACCGGATCGAGCGTCTGGTGCTGGTCGACACGCTGGGCCTGGCGCCCTTCCGGCCGTCGCCGCGGTTCCTGCTCGGGCTGCTCGGCTTCCAGACGCGGCCGACCGAGAAATCCTACGAACGCTTCATGCGCCACTGCGCGTACGACCTGGACGGCCTGCGCGCACGCATGGGTGCGAAGTGGAGGACGTTCGTCGAGTACAACCTCGGTCTCGCCCGCGGCCGGAAGGCGAAGGCGGCGAGCCGGCTGCTCCGCACGGTGGGCCTCCGCCGGATCTCGCCCCGCGAGCTCGAGCGGATCCCCGTCCCGGTCGCCCTGGTCTGGGGCCGGGAAGACCGGGCGCTCCGCCTGCGGATCGCCGAGCGGGCGAGCCAGCGGTACGGCTGGCCGCTCGAAGTGATCGAGGAGGCCGCGGACGATCCGCCCCGCGACCGGCCGGGCGCGTTCGTCGACGCGCTCCGCCGAATCACGGGCACGGCACCGTAAAAGCAAACGGCGAGTCCCCGCGGGGCGAAGAAGACGCCCGGCGGTTGTCTCCGGATCATAGCAGGTACGGGATGAAGGTCCTGGTCCGTGCCCGGTACGCCTCCCACTCGGCCCCGTACCGCTGAGCGGCCCATCGCTCGTTCTTCGGAATCGCGTCGAAGGCGTACTGCACGAGGTTCGCCGCGGGAGCGATCCATCCCCAGGCGGTTCGGCTCAGAAGCGCGAAGGCGATGCGGGTACGTCGTGTAACGAGCACTCCGATCACCCCGGCGAGCGCGGCGGCCTCGATCGCTACGGCGACCTGCAAACACATGACGTGCTTCCCCCTTCCGGCTGGGACCTCGACTTCCGGACCGGCCTCAGGGCCGGAAGCGGTCCGGGTACTCGGTCGTCGAGAGCCAGAGCCGCAGGTCCTCGGCGCCGCCGCTGCCGAGGCGCGGGGCGAGCGACGCGACGAAGGCGTCGCGGCTCAGCGCATCTCGTGCGAAGAGTTCCCTCGCCCACGCGAAGAACGCGTCGTCGCCCAGCCGGCGCCGCACCCAGGCGAGGAACAGAGGAACGCGGTCGTTCAGCACGAAAGCGTCCTTGTAGGTGCCGATCTCGTCGGGCGGGATCGCGTCGATCGGCTTCTCTGTCGGAAGCGCGGCACCCCGGCGGCCCCGGCCGGTGCGGCGCCGCTCGACGTAGGCCGAGTCGGTCTCGGCGATCCAGCGCCGGTAGTACGCCGCCCCCTGCGTACCCTCGAGGGCGGGAAGGTGGAAATAGCTCGGGAAGCCCTCGATCACGAGGGCGTAGATCGGGTCCGTGCTCGGGGTCGGCACCTGCACGTAGGTGTGGACCATCTCGTGGGCCAGAGTCCGGCCCTGCCATGAGCCGGCGTCGAAGCCGGTCCAGCCGTCCCGGGCGATCCCGATCACGTTCCCGCTGGCGAGGTCTCCGAACCGCGGCATCTCGAGGACGTGCAGCTGCGCCCCGCCGCGCGGGGTGCCGTAGTGGTTCCGGTAGAACGCCTGCCACGTCTCCACCGTCCCGAGCAGCCGGTCCGCCGCCGCGCGCGAGACGGAGTCGGGGAGCGCATGGAGCGTGACGCCTTCCCCCTCGATCCGTCGCCAGCGGCGGGCGGTCAGCTGGGCGTCGGCGGGCGGCAGGTCGGGAGCCCGCCAGACCGAGACCCATCGCCCGCCCTCGCGCCGCTCCTCAAGCCGGTCGCCGGTGAACACGGCCGTGAACTCCGCGGGCGTCTCGATTTCGACCCGCTCGAAGGAGATCGGGGCCGGGTCCATTCCCTGGTCCTGCACGTCCTGCACGGGAAACCACGGCGAGTAAAAGTAGCCGCGCAGCGCCGCGCCGTCCGCGTCGATCCGCATGTAGTCGGAGGGCGAGCGGGCCCGTGAGGCGTGCATCGGACCCGCGTAACGGACGGTCACGCCGCGCGAGAGGTCGAGCCCCTCGAGCGGCACCCGCACCTCGTTCGCGACGAGCGCGTAGTCCAGCTCCCACAGGCGGGGATGCTGTGTGAAGGGAGCGGGGACGCCGCCGACGGCCACGGAATCCGCCCACAACTCTCCGTGCAGGAGGAAGACGAGCGTGTCGGCGAGGGCGCGAGGCCCGGCGGCCGCGTCGGGGAAACGCATCTCCACCGAGGCGTCCAGCGTCGCTTCCGCCGGCTCGATCCGGAGGCGCATGCGGTACTCGAGAGGCGACGACTGTGCGTGCGCCGGACTCGCCGCCATGATCGCGACCGCGGTCGAGCGCAGCGAGAACTTCCACGCGCGAAGCGCGAGGACCACCGGTGACCTCCTGCATGCAAAGCCGCTTCGCTGAGGCCGGCGGACGCCGGTTGGCGCTGGCCGGCGCCGGCTTCGGTTGTCTCACCGCCGGGCGCACCCCCGCCCGGGCGCGAGAGTGACGCGGGAGGTCCGTGAGGAGCCGAAAAGACCGGCTACCCGTTCACCTCCGAACGGTCACGGCGTGTACCAGATCGGAGAGCTGTACACTCTCTCCTGGATCGTAGCCGGATGGCCCGTCTCCTTCCAGTCGATTCCCAGGGCTATGGCGTCGAGCAGCGAGTAGCGCGGCGTGGGAATCTCCAGGGCACGCACGTAATAGAACGCCGGCTGGCCTGGATCGAACTCCGGGTCGGTCCAGGCGGCCGTGAGCTCGGCGGCCCCGATGGTGTTGGTGTACATGCCGGTCTCGAGATCGACGGTGTTGCCCACGACCTCCCGGCAGCGCCCGTCGTCTCCGATCGTCCGACCCCCGGAGACCGCCACGTCGTAGATTCGCTCCTGCGACTGGCCGTCCGCGTCCACCCAGCCCTTGATGATCTGGACGCGATCCAGGTTCGCGCCCTCGGGGTCCTTCATGACGGCGGCGAGGAAGGTCGGCGCCCGGCCGGCGGCCAGGGTCAGGTCGCCGCCCATCGAGACGCCGCGCGCGTAGCCGGCCGCCGCCACGTCCCCGTTCGCGTCGGCCTGCGTGAAGTCGGATCCTCCGAAGAAGCGCAACGTGATCCGGGGCCCCGTCGACGCGTAGACCTCCTTGCGCTTGAACGCCTCGACGAGCGCCTCGCGGGTGTTCTCGGTGGCCCACACCCCGGCGTACCCGGCGGCGCCCATGTCCCACCCCTTCGAGGAGCCGAGACCGGTCGGGTGGGAGCGCTTCTCGGGGATGTTGTCGTGCTGGCCCTTGCCGGCGAAGCGATCCTCCTCGACCGCCGCGATGCCCGTGTGCGAGTCCGTGCTGCCGATCATGCCGACCTTGTAGGGGTTGGCGCCCAGCTCCGCGCCCAGCTTCAGGCCCCGCTTCAGGCCCGAGCGCACGTAGTCGGCCTCCGTGGGTTCCGGCCTCGTTCCATCAGGCGTCAGCGCGAAGTCGTACACTTCGTAGTCCGCGAACTCGTCGTTGGGCGAGAGAGCCGGGTGCGACTCGGAGTCTCCCTTGATCTGGGTGGCCTCGACGACCGGCTCCCAACGCATGCGCTCGCTCGCTCGTCCACCCGCTCGCCGTTGTGCCGGATCAGCGGGAAGAACATTCCGAGGCTGATGTTGGGGTTGTGCGGGATGGCCACGAACGTCGCCCCGGTTCGCTCACTGGTCGTGTCGAGCCACGCCCAGAGGTCCTCCGGGTTGTCGCTCTCGAGGGTGCTGTAGGGGATGTACTGGCGCGCGACGTCACCGCCCTCCGCCTGGAAGACCACCCTGTGCAGGTTGGCGCCATTGGTGTTGGACGTCCACTCGAAGCCGATCAGCGCCGTGAATACGCCCGGCTCATTGTGACGCTCGGCGGCCTCGATCTGACTCTCCCAGGCGCTCGTACGCTTGTCGCCGGCGTGCAAGTCCTGGAGCATCTCCTCCGGGGTCACCCCCAGGGCGTTCGGCTGGTTGGAGGCGACGTAGTTGACGGCGTCGTACACCTCCTGCAGCTGCTCCTCGGTCCGGTCGGGAGCCATCTCGAGCATGGCCCTGCCCGTCTTCGTATTGACCAGGTCCGGATCCTCGTCCACGAACAGGCGGGGCATCGCACCCAGCAATTCCGAGTGGTCGGCGACAACGAGAAAGTCGAGCGGCCGGCTGAGCTGCCAGGGCGTGCCCGTGGTCGGGTTGACGACGAGTTCGCCCCTGGCGAAGCGGTACGCGATGTCCGGCGTGGAGTTGGGCGTGCCGAACAGGTAGACGTCGAACGAGACGCCCGTGTGATTGTGGGTGTCGCCCCAGAACACCCGGGTCGGGTGCTCCTGCGCGAGGGCGGCGCTCGAAAATCCGAGGAGTGCTACGATCGTGAACAGCCAATTCGACATGTGAATCACCTTCCAGCTGCAGAATGGGCACCTGCTCTGCGAACTCACTTCGACACGGGTACCGTCCAGGATCAAATAGATATGAGGATCGAAAAGCCCGTCAAGTGGAACGCCCGGCCGCGGCTTCCAGCGCCGCGAGCATGGATCGTGCTTCTTCGAAATCGGCTGGCGCCCCTGACCTGTTGTTGCCGCGCGGGTTTCTGCGGGCTGCGTGAATTCGCCATCGAAAGGGCCCTCCGGTGACGGCAGCGACTCTGCGTGCTGGCAGTCCTCACGCGCGGTCGGGTCTGTCGGCGGCATTGGGCCCGAGCCACGCCACAGCTCCACGTCTGTCGAGACGGTGATCCGCGGGATGTGTTCGGAGCCGGTGGTTTAGAGATGTGAAAACGCAGGCAGACCCGTGGGTTGGATGAGGTCCGCCGAGAGGACGAATGTGAGCGGATCTGAGCTCCGCATCGTTCTATTCGCCTCCTGCGCGGCGGCTCCCGTCCGGACGGATCCCGTCGCCCTGCCCCGGGAGCACGAACTCGGGGCCGGGTGCGTTCGACACGCAAGCAGGCTGAACGTCGCTGGAAAGCCAGGCGGCCGGATCCGACACAAACTCCGCAACCACGGACATGGCACATCCGTCGCTGTCCCATTCCACGGACGGCGTATGAGTGCCTCCGCGGATCACAACGAGGCGACCATTCTCCAACGTTTCCAGCGCTCGCCGTCCCCATTCCGGTGGGGTCGCCGGATCGAACTCTCCTGCGACCACAAGCGTCGGAATGGCGCTTCGGACCGGCTGCACGAAGTCCTCCGAACGAGCAGGCACGTCCCACGCATCGCAGATCGGCGGCGCAATCGCGGCCGACTCGTACCCGCCCAATGTCGGGCCGGGGCTGGATGCGCCGGCCCGTTCACTGAATGGCCATGCCTCGGAGCACCAGACCGAAGCCCTCATGCCCCACGAGAAGCCGGACCCTGAGTACCCTGTGGCGATCAGGGGCCCGATCTGATCCGGGTCGAAAGTGGCGATGGCGTCCATTCTCTGCGGTGCCGAGCGCACTCCGTCAGGCGACGCCAGATCTACCAGGGACGCGAGTCGCGCGCCGTCGAGCGGCACCACGCGATCAGGATGGGTAAGACGAACCTCAACCGGCATGACTTCGGCCGAGTCGAGGCTCGCGAAGAAGCGATCCCTCAGATCTGGATACGCGCGGTCACAGTCGGGATCGGCTGAGCAGGCGCTCGCCACTGCCTCGAGCGCGTTCCGGAAGCTCTCGGCGCTCTCGTCATCATATCGCACGTCCGGGGGGAGCGGGGAGTCGAGTACCATCGCGGCCACGCGGTCCGGAAAGTCCCGCGCAACGTCAAGCGCGACCCGAGTTCCGTACGAGAGCGCGAACAGGACGAGCCGGGGCACGCCGAGAACCGACGCGAGCTCCTCGACGTCTTCGGAGATTGCGTCCGTATGGTATGCCGAGAGGTCCACGCCGCTGAGCTGAAGCCGGTCACGACAAGCTCGTGCAGCTGCACCCAAGGTCCTGCCCCGTTCCGTTCTGCTCATGAAACCGGCCGTTGCCGCGAACGCCTCCTCCAGCTCCGGGCATTCCAGGGCCGGTTGCGCGTGCTGCGTCCCTCGCTGGCCAAGAACGATGAAGTCGCGGTCTGCAGTCCAAGGGTACGCTCCAGGATACGCAGCGGGCGAAAGATCTCCCGAGCCCGGGCCACCAGTAAGGAAGAGAACGGGCTCGGCCGTCGACGGACTGGCGGCTCGAACGATGGCAACGGGGAGCCTGATGGTAGTCGATTTCGTGTCGCGATTCTCCCACACGACCAGATAACCGACAGTGCCCTCGCGGGAGCCAGGGATCGAGACCGGGAATTCATCGGGAGCCGCGGGCTCGAACCGCGGAACCTCTGTTGTCTGGGCGCCCGCTTGAGAAGGCAGCAGTATGGCCACGCCAGCGAACATGGCTGCGAGGACGAGGGTGGTGCGCAACGGACACTCCTCCCGTGCGTTCGTAGTTCGCGTCCTGACGGTCAGCGCCTGAGCTGCGCGCCCACCTGCTCAATTCATTCACCACCTTCCCGCGTCGGCTCCAGGCGCGTTTTAGACTCGCACGGCTATCCGAGAACCGTCCTCAGAAGCCGTTCGAGCGCTGCCAGCTCACCGGCCAGGAGCCAGTACAGGACACTGAGGACAACCAGGAACGCAGCAAGACAGGCAAAAACCGTCAGATCGATGAAAGGAGCAGCTGACGGCACTCGCGACGTGACGAGTTCGTGACAGGTCGGGATCGGTAGCGGCCCCCGAACTTGAGTGCGGCAAATGGTAGGGCCGCGTCACGGCAGCCAGGGCCGATCGGCCTCCGCGTCCCGGGCCGCCTGCTCTTCGAACGCCCGCCGTCGCTCTACGATCTCCTCGAAGCGCGGGTCGTCGCGCAGAGAGTCGAAAGCGGGGTCGTAGCGCAGGTCGACGGCAGAGAAGGAGCTTCCAGGAAGTTCGATGATCTCGTCGAGGAGGCCGAGCGCTTCCTCGGGTCTTCCGATCACCGGTGCAAGGAACGCAGCGTTCGCGCGAATTCCTGCCGACAATGCGGCGTCGTCCGACGCACGCGCCCGCCGGATCGCCTCCTCCAGCGCCGTCCAAGCGCCTTCTTCGTCGCCCTTGAGCGAGAGTGCGTACGCCTCGCCGAGCTGCCGCAAGCCATGGCTTCCCACGGGCGTCCAGTCCAGTGCGAGGATGGAGTCGCCGATCGATGTCGGACTCTCTCCGGCGAGAAGTCGGGCCATGCCTCGCGTTAACAGTCGCTGCAGCTCAGCCGTGACTGCGTCGCTGGGGGGGAGACCGTCGGCGATTCGCGCGGCCTGGTCGAAATCCCGCCGTGACTGCGTCGCTGGGGGGGAGACCGTCGGCGATTCGCGCGGCCTGGTCGAAATCCCGCTCGTAGATCGCGAGACCGTAGAGCACGCTTGCCTCCGCCGGTTCGGACGGGTCCAGTCCGAGCTCGGTCGCCAGACTCCGCGCCCGACCGATGTCCCCTCGATGGTCCAATGTGCTCCGGACCTTGTTCGACCGGACGTACGGGATCGAGGGATCGATCTGCAGCGCGCGTTCGGCGACCGCGTCCGCTGCCGTGAACCGGCCCGTCTGTGAGAGCATCCCATAGTAGTCGCTGAGCAGATCCACACTTCGCGGGCTCACCGCCACCGCGCGCTTCATCGAAGCCAGCGCCTCGTCCCAACGTCCGAGCCTTCGTTGCAAGAAGGCGATCCCCGAGATCACGTCGACATCGGACGGTCCGAGTCGTTCGGCCTCACGCATCTGGTCCAGCGCCGCCTCGAACTCCTGCTCCACGTAGTAGGTGTAAAAAGCCCGCGCCGTGATCGCACCGACGCTGCCCGGTGCGAGCGCCTCCGTTCGCAGAACGGCGTTCGACGCCGACGCCACGTCCGCGTCGCCACGCCCGGCCTGAAGAGATCTCAGACGGGCGAGAAACGCCCACGCGTCCACGAACTCCGGGTCGAGCTCCACGGCCCGCTCGGCCAGCTCGACCGCGTCACCGAACTTGTCTCCGCGACCCGGGGTGTGAAACACCTGGCGCGCCCTGCTGTAGGCCGCGATCGCCGCCAGATCGCCGCTCGGCGGCTCTTCACTCAGCGCCGCGAGATCGGAGGGGCTGAGCTCGGTCGCCAGCCGCCCCGCCACCTGGCGGGCGATGTCCGACTGGATGTCGAACAGGGTCTCCGCCGTGACTTCCCGGTCGAACTGGTCGGTCCACAGGTTTTCGCTCGTCTCCGCATCCACGAGCTGCACGAAGATCCGGGCCCGGCTGCCGGAGCGCCGCACGCTGCCCCTCAGCAGGTAGTCCACCCCGAGCTCGCCGGCGATCTCCTGGTCTCCCTTGTCGGTCGCTTCGTACTCGCGCACCGACATCGGCGAGGTGACGCGCAGCGCGGAGAGGCGGCCGAGCTGATCCTGCAGGTCCATGTGCAGGCCCGAGGCGAGCACCTCGTTCTCCTGGTCCTCCCCGACGTTCTCGAACGGCAGGATCGCCAGGGTGGACACATCCGACGCGTGAGCCTCGGGCACGGCGAGGTTCAGCTCCCGGATGGGAGCGGTCTGTCGTCCCACCCAGATGGAGCCGATGACGAGAGCCACGATTCCGGCGAGGGCCAGCAGGCCGGCAGGCCAGCGCTTCGAGGCGGGCTGCGCGACGATCGCCTCGATCTCGCCCGGATCGGCGGATTCGGTCTTCCGGACACCCTCGGGCGAGAGCTCGAACGCCCACGCCAGGACGAGCGCGATGGGAAATCCCACGAGGAGCAGAGCAACGACCAGTCGCACGAAACTGTCCGGGAGGGACAGCGCGGTGGCCAGAGGATCTGCGACCTGCAGGACGCCGAAGGCCACGGCGCCGTAGATCGCCATGACCTTGAAGACCTGCCGACGCTTGAACTCGGCGAACAGACGCTGGTATCCGGACGGGTTCTCTGACATGGCGTCGAAGATCGCGATTCGGGGCGGATTTGCAAAGCGGA
>JARRPA010000241.1:0-4332 GCA_037383305.1 Gemmatimonadota bacterium
CTCCCGGGTCGTCAGAGCGGGCGGACGATCGAATTTCTTGCTGGAAGCGACCTTCACGCGGCCCTGCTCGATCTCGATCCGGATGTCGTCGACCCAGCCCGCCGGGTGGTAGTCCTCGCGCGTCACGATCAACTGGAGGTCTTCGAGCAGATTCTCGGAGCTTCGCTCGAGTCGCGCCTCCGCCTCGGAGAGCTCGACTCCATCGGGACCGGATGCCAGAGCCATCAGCTCCAGAAGCCGGCAGAGCAGGTCGACCGCGGTCTCAGGCATCGGGACCTCCCAGCCTCTCCTGAGCCGCGAGCGTGGCAGAGGCCAGCTGCCGGACCTGCTCGGCGAGTTCGGGTGGCTCGATCACCCGGGCATCGCCCCGCCGGCTGAGGATCCATCGCAGGAACGGATCGACCTGCTGCACCCGGAAGACCCGGACGGCCGAGCCGTCCTCTTCCTCGCGCACCAGCTCGCCCATTCGGTTCCGATCCGCCCAGAGTGAGATCGGAAAGTCGAAGTGCACGAGAGCCCTCAGGGAATCCTCGTCCGACGATCCGAGCTCCCAGGCCGCTCGTCCTCGATACGAAGCAAGCGAAAAGTCGTCCGGAATCTCGAAATCAGGAGTGCCCGGGGACCTCGCATTCACCACGGGGTCCTCCATCCGGTCCACGCGGAAGAGGCGAAGATCCTCGCGGTCCTCGTCATGACCGACCAGGTACCAGTGTCCCTCCTGGAAGAAGAGGCCGAAGGGACGCACCCGTCGGTCCGTCGACGTGCCCCGGTAGATGCCGTGGTAGGCGAAAGACAGTCTCTTGCGACGCATCAACGCATCGGTGATCGCCCGGTTGCGTGAAGCGAGCTGTGCAGTGTCGGCCCTGTCCGCGAACAGAACGCCTTCGCCGAGCGGAGGCGTGGCGAGATCGAAGCTCAGCTTGCGCCAGACGGCCCGTGCCTCTTCGGCGAGTGGAAATCCCGGCATCTCCGTGACCGCGGCAAGAGCCCGGAACGCAGTGGCCGACTCTTCCACCGATAGTTCGACGTCCCGCGCTCCCCCGGGCGGTCTATCGCCCGCGGCCTCGGCGGCGATCCGCAGGTACGGCAGATGGAAGTCCTTCCGTGAAAGCTGATAGGCGTCGATCCGGGTCGCTCCATAATCGATCGACATCTCTACGGACTCGATCGGGATTCCCGCCTGCCGGAGTTCGTCCTTGTCGCGTTCGAACATCCGGCGGACGCTGTCGCGAACCGTCCGGGCCCTGACGTCGTCCTCCTCTGCGTCGGCCGCTTTCAGCCGATCGGCATACGCGGGCACGTGCTCCATGATCCGCTCGACGGTCACCGGATATCGGCAGCCCACGAGATAGGCGATGAGGTCCAGCCACCTCCGGGTCTTCCTGATTCTGTTCGATTCGGAACTCATCTCACCCCTCATCTCTTCGCTTGACCGCGTGAGCGCAGCTTGGCTCGCACGAGGCGCACGAGCAGTCCTTCGCATCCGATCCCGAGGACCATCTGCCGCAGGCGCCCCATCTCCTCACGGGCGACCGTCCGCTCGTGCGCGGCCGGATTGCGCAGGTCGAGAATCGGCTCCAGCTGAGCCGGCAGCTCGCCTTCCAGCCACCGCCAGTCATGTGACAGCGCCGTCCGCAACGGCTTCCGGATCCGCTCTTCGTCCTTCAGGAGGTGCCTCAGAGTCCCGAGGGTCTGGTGCGGAACGGGAGCCCCGAGATCGAGCGAGGTCGCGCCGGCCCACACCTCCCGCTCGGTCGTAGAGGCGCGAGAGAGAAGGCGGCGCAGGGAGGGAAAGAGAAGCGCATTGAGCTCGGTCTCGACCGCCTTCGTCATCTCGAGGGCCGATCCCGCGAAGTCGAATCCGGGATCTCCGCGTCGCGCCCGGAACACGGCCTCGGCCGTGGTCAGGAACGTGCGGGAGGATGGCTCCAGCGTATCCCAGATCTCCTGGCCCAGCAGGTTGTCCCGCAGCTCCGCCGAGAGGCGTTCGGTTTCGCCCTTGAGCTCGGCATCCCGCTCGGCCCAGCGTCGACCCTCCGTGAGGGCACCTACATCCGCGAACCAGCGGGCGTCGTCGCTTCGTGTCACGATCAGCGGCAGATCCACGATGCCCCCGTAGAGCGACACGGGCCGATCGTGGTACCGCACGTTCCTCAGGCGTTTCAGCTCCTCGATCGTGGCGGGCGGATCGGCCGCGACCAGACGTCGGATGTCCCAGATGCGAAACCAGAAATCCGTCGCGTGCCCTTCGTAGTATCCGGGCATGTGGTCCCGTTCGTCGGGATACTCCTCGAGCACGGAATCGGCCGTGATCTCAACGACGTGGGCGACGTACAGCGAGCTGTAGTCGGTCAGGTAGAGATGCGTCTCCACACCGGAGGCGACCTGCTCGGCGATCGAGAGCACCTCCGCCGCGTGCGGCAGAGGGGCCTGCCGATTGGGTGACCTGAGCTTCGCCCACCAGACGTATACGTCATCCGCCTCCACCCGACCGTGACGCCGGGCGTTGGCCCAGCGAAGGAGGACCTCGAGGTGCCGATCCATCGCGTCGTCGGCATAGGAAGGATTCCAGACGCTCAGAAGGTGCCGCTCGGATTTCACGTCGTGCATCGTGGCTCAACGGAGGATCGGGTTCTACGTCGCACGTGACTCACCCGGGGCGAGTCACCCGAACATTCCCCGTAAGTATAGATAGCCCCCCCGACATTCGACAGGCGGATGCGTCCGGTGGCTCGAGCGGTACGTTGCCGGGAACGGAATCGGCGTGCGGGCCGTCAGCCCCCGGCGGCGGCTGCGAACGTGTCGCAGGCACCGAGCCGCCCCGTCTGAAATCCCGCGGCCAGCCATTCGGCCCGCTGCTCCGAGCTCCCGTGCGTAAACGACTCCGGCCGCGCCGCTCTACCCGCCTGCCGCAATAGCCGATCGTCCCCGATCGCCGCTGCCGTCTGGAGTCCCTCCTCCAGGTCGCCGTCGTCCAGCAGCGGCACCCCGCTGAGGCGCTGCTCGCGGTCATTCGCGTGGTGAGCCCACACACCGGCGTAACAGTCGGCCTGGAGCTCGAGAAGCACGGAGAGGGCGTTGGCATCGGCCCGGGTTCGGGCCGCACGCTGGGCCTGCTGAACCCGCCCGGAGGTGCCGAGGAGATTCTGCACGTGGTGTCCGATCTCATGCGCGATCACGTAGGCGCCGGCGAAGTCGCCCTCTCCACCGAGACGCTGAAGCTCGTCGAAGAAGCCGACGTCGATGTATACGTTCCCGTCGAGCGGGCAGTAGAAGGGGCCGGTCGCGGCCGTGTTGAAGCCGCAGGCCGAGTTTACGACGTCCGTGAACAGAACCAGTGTTGCCGGCTGATACTCGAGACCCTCCTCGGCGAAGATCTCGGCCCACGTGTCCTCGGTGTATGCCAGAACGCTCGTCGCGAAATCGGCCGCGACGTTCTCCTCGGCCGTTGGAGCCCGGGTCTGGACCGGCTGTCCCTGAGCGAACGCCTGCAGGACCATCATGATCAGGTAGAACGGGTCACCTCCGAGGAGCAGACCGAGCCCGCCGATCAGAAGCGCCGATCCCCCGCCGATCGTTCCCGCCTTCTTGACCTTCTGTCCCCGACGATCCTCGACGTTCGTGCTCCGACGGCCCTGTTGCCAGCGCATTTCCGATCTCCTCTTTCGTCTTGCGGCCGCAAGGCGGATGCTCCGTCGAAGGGCTCCAGCGCTCGTTCAGTCACCCGGTGCCCTCGAGGACGCAGGCGAAACAGCGCGGCCCGGATCGCGACGCTCCTGCTCTGGACGGGAGCTGTCGCATCGTGCAGTGACGGCACGGGACCCGATCGTCTCTACTTCGGTTCGTCGCTCGCGGTCGGACCGGAGAACGTGCTGAGCGCCGAAGTGAAAGTGCGGGCCACCGGCTATCGCTACGCTTTCCTTCGCTTCACGGACAGCGAAGGCAGGACGGTTGAGACGCCTCTCTACGGATTCGGTCCCGACAGTACGGCGCGACCCGCGCTTCTGGGTCTGGAGCCGGAGACGACCTACGATGTCGAGATCGTGCTATCCGATCCCGGTGAACTGGCTGTCGATACGCTGCCCCTGACGACGGACGCCCTGCCCGACTGGCTTCCCTCGGTAACGCCCATCGGTGCCGACACGACGGCCGGTTTCCTGGCCCTCTCGATACCGGATGGGCCGGTGATCGTGGACAATTCGGGTCAGGTCGTCTGGTATCGTTACGATCCCGACAACACCCTGGTCAATGTCCAGGCGCACCCGTCAGGGGTGTATACGACGTTCGGGCTGACGAACGATCTTCGCGCCTACCGGGTCCTCGACGAGCTGG
>JARRPA010000242.1:0-4058 GCA_037383305.1 Gemmatimonadota bacterium
GAAGGAGAGGATGACTGAAGGCCGGCTGACGGGACGTTCGGGAGTCCTCAGTCGGGGCGGCCGGATTCGAACCGGCGACCCCCTGCTCCCAAAGCAGGTGCGCTACCGGACTGCGCCACGCCCCGAGTGAATGGCGGCCCCCCAGCGGATCGACCGCCTGCTACCGAGCCCGCTCCCGGCGGGCTACTTGCTGCCTCAGCCGCAGCCCGATCGGGTCCAGAGCCAGAAAACCACTCCAATCGCCACGACAGATAACACTTCCGTCAAATCAGCCTCCGATGGTGATCTTTCTTCGCGCACCGAAACTGCCGATGCTCGATTCGACGCGCCAGCCCGTTCGCTGTGCCACGTGAACGCACGGACCCTCGCGGCCGTCCCGGCTCCCATGGTAGCTTTGCGGCATCGCTGACGTTACCCGGGCAGCCGGTCGCAGTTCGACGCTCGGCCGGACTCGAGGCCAACCACCGACGTATACGTGAACACTTGGACTGGAACGAAAGCTTCCGCAGCTTCGCCGGGCTGCTCGCGATCCTGAACCCGCTCGGCGCGATCCCGATCTTCCTCGGGCTCACGTCGCAGCAGGGCCCCGCCCAGAAACGAGCGACGGCTCGCATGGCCGCGCTGGCGGTCGCCGCGGTACCTCACCGCCCGGACCAGCGGCGCCAAGCAGACAGCCGAGGAAGCGGAGGAGGCCGAGACGAGGGAGAGTGTGGGTGTCGTACCGATCGGAGTTCCCCTGCTGGCGGGACCGGGGTCCATCAGCCTCGTCATCGAGGACGCGCAGACCGCGGGCCCCGGGGGACGCGCGGTCCTGACCGTGAGCAAACTCCTCGAAGCGACGGTCGCGTGGCTGTCAATGGTGCTGGCGGAACCGATCGGTCGAGTCCTCAGGCGCACGGGGATCAACATATTCACACGCCTGATGGGACTGATCCTGGCGGCCGTGGCGGTGGAATACATCGTCGTCGGACTGCTGGAGGTATTTCCGGGACTCGCCGGCTGACGGGTGAGCCCGCCCCCGGTTGGGGGCTGCTTCCGGGCTCCCGCCCGCCCGCGTCAGCCGGTTCCGACCCCCTGTGACGATTCGCGGGTTGACCGGACCCGGCGGACCGCGGCCGCCCCCTCGAACAGGAGCCATAGTTCGAGTGCGAAGATTGCTCCGCCGACCACCAGCAGCATCGTCTGGCTCTCGCGCACGAACCTCAGGAGGTTCAGCACCATCGCCCAGGTCGTCATGAAGAGCAGAAAGCCCATCGGAATGACGGTGATCCAGACCGGTCGCCGCAGTCGCAGCAGAAACAGCGTGAGGATCAGCAGACTCAGACCGGCCAGCAGCTGATTCGTCGTGCCGAAGAGGGGCCAGAGCCGCATCCCGCCGGCACCCCGATCGAGCCCGAGCGCCAGGAGCCCGCAGCTGACGACGGCAATGGTGGTCGCGATCCACCGGTTCTGAATCGCCTTCAGCCCGTACTCCGCTCCGAGTTCCGCGATGATGTAGCGCTGCAGCCGGACGCTCGTGTCCAGGGTCGTGGCGGCGAAGCTGATGACGACCACGGCCGCGAAGATCGTGGCCACGGAATGCGGGATCCCGATTCCCTCGGCGAGCACCCCGACACCGTTCACGAAGGCCGTCGTCGCACCCGTGGAGGCGCTCGCCCAGCTCGAGTAGTGCTCCTGCCATCCCTCCGCCCCCACGAAGAGAGCGAATCCCGCGGTGGTCGCGAGAATCGAGGTGACCGCGAGAGCTCCCTCCCCCAGAGCACCGCCGTAGCCCACGTATCGTGCATCCGTCTCCCGGTCCAGCTGCTTGGAGGAGGTTCCGGATGCCACGAGGCCGTGGAATCCACTGATCGCTCCACAGGCGATGGTGATGAAGAGAAGCGGAAACCAGGAGGGAGCGTCGGCGGGCAGCGACAGGTTCACGGCCGGCGCGAGCACCGGCGGATTCGTCACGAGTACTCCGAGGGAGATGATACCCAGCGCGACGAACAGCTGATGTCCATTCACGTAGTCACGCGGCTGCAGAAGCAACCATACGGGCAGCACGCTGGCCACGAAGGTGTAGGCGAACAGGATCAGGATCCAGCCGAACCGACAGCCGTCGTCGGTCGCGGCCGCCAGCGCCGCGGCCGGCTCGCCCGCGGCCGCGTTCCATTCCGCGGCCGTCGGGGACAGACCGAAAAAGTCCGGAAGGGTGAAGGGAACGTATTGCCCCAGCCAGATCAGCCCGTAGAGGACGAGCAGCGCTCCGATCGACGGTCCGAGGATGCCGGCGCCGGTCCGATAGATCAGAAGGCCGACCACCAGGGCCACTGCGAGCGATCCCCACACGGGCAGGACGGCGCCCGGATTCGCGAGAAACAGATTCGCGATGATCACCGCGAACACGGCGTTCACCATCAGCTGCAGGAAGTATATCAGTATCTGGAAGAGCACGCGGGCCCGCGATCCGACGATCTCCACGGTTAGGGTCCCGATGCTGTTGCCACGGTGGCGAACGGACAGCCAGAGGGTGCCGAAGTCGTGCACGGCTCCCGCGAAGATCGTCCCCAGCACCACCCAGAGAAAAGCCGGCAGCCACCCCCAGATGACGCCGATCGCAGGACCCACGATCGGAGCGGCGCCCGCGACCGAGGTGAAGTGGTGCCCGAAGAGCACATGCCGGTTCGTGGGCACGAAGTCCACGCCGTCCTCGAACTGGTGGGAGGGCGTGACGAAGTCCGGGTCGAGCTGGTAGATGCGGCGGGCGATATAGCGCGAGTATACCATGTACCCGGTCAGGAAGGCCGAAAAGCCGACCACGAGGAGGGCGATGGCGCTCATCGAACCCTCCCTCGCGCCGGGGCCGCGCCCTCAGGGCTCAGGGCGCGAGCCAGGTCCCGAAGCGCCTCGAGTCCTACGATATCGGCGCCCACCGTCGGCACATCCCAGCGCGGAAGACCGGCGAACGCCCCCGAGGAGATCTCCGTCTCGAAGGTGCCGACCGCATCCTCGATCCGGTTCACGATGATCCCGCCGATCGGAATCTCGTACCGGTGCAAGGTCTCGATCGCGCGCCCGGTCTCCAGAATCGGCAGCCGGCGGGGTATGAGAACGAACAGGAACGCCGTGCGCTCCCGATCGGTCAGGATCTCCCGGGTCCGCGCGAACCGGTCGCGACGCTCCAGGAGCGCGTCGAGAACGGGGTCATCGGTTCCCGTACCCGGGCTCGTCCGCGGACCGGCCGGCGCGGCGGGTCGTTCGGTCCCCGCAGCGGCACCCGCCACCGTCCGCCACATGCGTCCGAGGGCGCCCACTTTCCGTCTCCGTTGAATCATCCCCGACATCCATGCCGTCATCAATTCCGGAAGTCCGAGGAGCCTGAGGGTGTGTCCGGTCGGAGCCGTGTCGAAGACGATGTGCTCGTATTCCGCCCCCGCCTCGAGCACGCGCGCGAAGCGCTCGAACAGAGCGGCTTCTTCCGCACCGGGAGAGAGACGAGCGATGTCGATCTGTCGCTCCACTTCCGCGACCAGGCGGGGAGGCACCACCTCCTCCGTGCGACGCTTCACCTCCGCGATGTACCTTTCCGCCTCCGCCGCGGGGTCCAGTTCGATCGCATCCAGGGCGTCAGTGACCGCCCGAGCCTCGTTTCCGAGTTCGCGACCGAGGATGTCGCTCGTCGAATGCGCGGGGTCGGTCGAGACCAGCAGTGTGCGCTTTCCCTCGTCCGCGGCCGCGAGGGCCGAAGCGGAGGCGAGCGTCGTCTTTCCCACCCCTCCCTTTCCCCCGAAAAAGGTGACGGGTCGACTCAACAGCATCGGAATCCGCCTTCCGGCGCCTGCTCCATCCCCAGTCGCAGGTGCCACTCGTGAAAGCCCTCTATCAGGTCCGGCAACAGCTCCAGCGTATAGAATGCGACGGGACTCGGGACTCCGAGCATGTCGGACATGCCGAGGACGAGGAAGAGGTCGCGCTGGCGCAGATATTCCCGGTGGATCTCCCTTCGATAGGGCGCGACGTAGATCCCCTCGTAAATCTCGCGTGCGGCGCGCAGTCGCAGGCGGAGCGCGGCCCCG
>JARRPA010000242.1:4064-4664 GCA_037383305.1 Gemmatimonadota bacterium
GCCCTCCGCGCCCGGGTCCTCCGAGGCGTGACCGTCGTCCCGATCCGCTGCGCCCGCCTTTACCCTCACGGGTTCGGACACGGGACTCTCTCGAATCTCATTGCCGTGTACGATGTATCCCCGACCTCCACGCCGGGAGTCACAAGGCGCCGGCCGCTTCCGACGAGTTCGTCGGCCTCCGCGCGCAGGCGAAACTCGAACCCGGGCAGAGAGACGACGATACTGTCCGCACCCGACCACTCCCAGGAGCCGGCCTGCGACATCCCGGAGTCCCGCTTCCCCTCCACCTCAGCGGCGCGCGCGGAACCCGCAGCCTCCGGGTCGAGGCTCTCCCGCAGCCGGATCCGGTCCGGGTTCCATCGGCCTTCGACGAGCTTGCATTCCGATGCCGCCGGGCCGCCCAGCGCCTCGGGGAACGCCTCGTTCGGCACCAGCACCAGCCGGTCGCTGGCCCGCCACTCGCCGAACCGGAACGGGCCGCTCCCCACCGGCGCACGGTTGTAGGGCGCGTTCGCCAACTGCGACGGGTCCACGTCCCGCAGCAGGTGCTCCGGCACCGGCGCCCACCAGAAGTCCTCTAGCGCCTGCGCGTGGGGCTCC
>JARRPA010000243.1:0-3644 GCA_037383305.1 Gemmatimonadota bacterium
CGCCGGCCAGGAAGTGCTCGGCCAGAAGCTGGATATCCTCCTCGCGTTCCCGGAGCGGTGGCAGTTCCAGAGATATGACGTTGAGACGGTAGTAGAGATCCCGCCGGAAACGCCCTTCCTCGATGTCGCGTTCGAGGTCTCGGTTCGTCGCGGCGACCAGTCTCACGTCGACGGGAACCGCCTCCGTCGATCCGACCGGAATCACCTCCCGCTGCTGGAGCACTCGCAGGAGCTTGATCTGGGTCGAAGGCGCCATCTCGCCGACTTCGTCGAGGAAGAAGGTGCCGCCGGAAGCGGCCACGAACAGGCCCTCCTTGTCTCGCACGGCCCCGGTGAAGCTTCCTTTCACGTGACCGAACAGCTCGGACTCGAGAAGGCCCTCCGGCAGCGCCCCGCAGTTGAGGGACAGAAACCTGCGGCTGGAGCGCGGAGAAAGGTCGTGGATGTATCGGGCGAAGACCTCTTTTCCCGTACCGCTCTCTCCGCCGATCAGAATCGTCGAATCGCTGTCCGCCACATCCTCGGCCAGGGTGAGAGCCGCCTCGAACGTCGGACTGACACCAATCGGCTTTCCGACTTTGAGGGTCTGTTGCTTCTTCAGTTCGCGCTTGAGCCCGGCATTCTCCGTCTTGAGCCGGCCCCAGTCGAGAGAGCGGTTGAGAACGGCGATCATCTCCTCGTTCTTGAACGGCTTCTGGACATAGTGGGTGGCTCCGAGGTTCACCGCCTGGATCGCCGACTGCAGGGATGCCTGGGCCGTCATCAGCACCACCGGGGTTTCGGGGCTGGAGCGACGGATCTCCTCGAGGACATCGATCCCGCTCACCTTCGGCATGCGGACGTCGGACAGCACGATGTCTGGAGATTCGTCGCGGAATCGCTGCAATCCACCGGCTCCGGTAAGCTCCGAGATCACATCGAAGCCCTCGCCCCTCAGCAGCACGGTGAGACTCTGCACCATGCTCTCCTGATCATCGATCACCAGCAACAGCGGCTTGTCTCGCATGTTCTTCCTCTGTTCGTGACAGCGCTTCTCGATGCGCCCGGTCGTTATCGTATATGGACCCCGGCGTCGTTCGCCGGGACCAGTTGCTCGAGGTCCGCCGGTTTCCGCAATCGCCCACGTCCCGTCCGGCGCGGCAACACGATGGCGAACGTCGCCCCCTCGCCGCGCACCGAGCTCGCGAGCAGAGCTCCTCCGTGAGCCTGTATCGCCCGATGCGCGATCGATAGACCCAGTCCGCTTCCACCGGGGCGGCGGGTATAGAACGGATCGAAGATCCGGGGAAGATCTTCCTCATCGATCCCCGGCCCGTCGTCGATGACGCGAATTCGGACCGGATTGCCGAGGGAGATCTCACCCGGAACGAGATCGGGTCTCAGAGCGTCCGCGATCACCCGGATCCGCACCGATTCGTCCGGAGCGCCCACCTGCAGCGCGTTCAGCACCAGATTGAGCAAGCACCGGTGCAGAAGCTCGGGATCTCCCCAGAGTCCTGAGAGATCGTCCCGCCGCTCGGATTCGAGACTCGCCCTTCCCTCGGCGGCCGGATGCCGGCGGGCGGTCTCGAAGACATCGCGAACCAGCAGATCGACGTCGATGGGTCGGCGCTCCGTCACGTCTACCCTGGCGAAATCGCTGAATTCCCGAAGGATACCGTCCAGCCTGTCGCTCTCCCGAACGATCAGCCGTCCGAGGATCTGATCATCCTCGGTCGAGAAGTCCCGAGCGCAGAGCTGCTCGACCGCACTCCGAATCGAGGCCAGCGGGTTCTTCAGTTCGTGTGCGAGAGAGGCCGACAACTCCGCTACCGCCTCCAGTCGACCGGTCCGAAGGCGCAGGTCTTCCAGCTGACGCACCGGACGGAGATCCTGGAGAAGAAACACGTAGGAAGCGCCGCCGGCCGCGCCGAGGAGCGTCGTTGAACTGACCGAGACGGGAACGACCGGAGTCGCGCGCCTCTTCGGCACGGCCCGATTCCCCTCTTCCGGTTCGGCCGCTTCGTCGTCCTTCGCGTCGATCGCGGGCGCCTGAATTTCGATCTCCCGATTGACGATCCTCCGCCCTTTCCGGACCGTCTCGTCGATCGCGCGGGCCAGCTCCGGTGCGCGGCGCTCGAATACCGGGACCACATCATGTCCGAGGGTACGCGCGACGTCGATGCCGAGCAGTTCGGAGGCCGCGAGGTTCAGATAGACGAGCTTCGCCTGGTCGTCCACCGTGATCACGCCGGACGGAATGATCCGAAGCACGTCGGCGGTATCGAGTGCGAGTCGTCGCAGCTCGCCCTCTACGTTTCCAAGCTGATCTCTCACGAGCCGGAGCCGCACCGCGATCAGGCTGGTCACCATCGCTACCAGGGTGAACATGACGACCTGGACGATGAGCAGTCCCGTGATCGCCCCGTCGGGCGCGGACACCAGGTTGTCGAGCAGGTAGACCAGACCCGTTCCCAACGCGACGAGAAGCGCAGCGGGAAGGGGCAGGATCAGGGCATAGGCGGCGGCCAGAGCGATGAAGAGCGACACGAAGGGGCTGGCGTATCCCCCCGTGATGTGCACGACGGCATTCGCGATGAAGATGTCGAGAGCCGCCTGCGATACGAGAAAGAGAATGCCCGGTCGAATCCGGCGCCGGTGACTCCAGTAGTAGGCGATCGGCGTGAGCAGTGCCGCTGCCGCCAGACCGGCGACCGCGATCGCGGTCCCCTCTCCGCCGATGAACGACTCGCTGCGCCACCCGAACTCCGGGGAGACCAGAAGTGCCGCGCCGAACACACCCAGCGCGATCACGAGACGTGCGGCGTAGATCCAGTAGAGGATCTGTTGCGGCTCCAGAGCGGCTGCCAGTCTGCGCTCGGATCTCAGGAGTCTGAGCACCCGGTGGTCATTTCCCTTTTGTCAGGCTGAAAATCCGGGCTGATCAAGCGACTTGCGCTCTCGCACCCCTGCGAAACGCCCTGCATGGGGATGCAATGATAGGCCTGCCGTTGCAGGATGCAAGACCTTCCGCCTCGACCGGCTTCGATCGGCTTCCGCGATCAGAGCCAGTCAGGCTCCTCGTCGAAAACGGAGAGCTGCGTGAAACGGGCGTCACGCACGACGGCGGTCAGGGAGTAGACGGTCCCGCGGACCGGACAGGGAACCGGCCGCCGGACCATCGGCTCACCCACCTGATCTGCGGGCACGTCAGGCGCGGCGATCGGCCACAGCCCGACCGCCTGCGCCGCCTCCGCCAGCGTGTCATACCCGGGTTGAAAGGAAGCCGTCCAGGAAGCCACCCGGCTCGACCGGCCGTCGTCCGTGGGCTCGCAGCGCACGCGCAGGTCCAGGCCGTTCGAGGAGAAGATCAGCCAGGTATCGGAGCCGACGCGCCTTCTCGTCGCAGGTTTACCGAGCCGGGCTTCGAGGTCTTCCTCGCAGAGATGAATCAGTCCGGCGCAGTCCTCCCTCGTCAATTCGGGACCCCTCCCCTCTCCTGCGTCAGAGTTCACGAGACGAGCCCGTAAGCGCGCTCTCCGGTCGGCCCGGGCTACTGAATCGTATTGATGATCCCGAAGATCGGAAGGTACATGGCGACGATCATCCCGCCAACTACGGTCCCGAGTATCACGATCATCAGGGGTTCCATCGCCTTCAACAGC
>JARRPA010000244.1:0-8967 GCA_037383305.1 Gemmatimonadota bacterium
TCCGTCACCTTCTCGATCTCCACGCCCAGCTCGTTCGCGATGATCTCCTTCACCTTCGCCGCAGCATCCGACATGTCGCTCACCTCTCGTTATCGCGGGTTTCGTTCCAGGCACGCGACCGCGCTCGAGTGCCTCCTGTGCGCCGACCCTCGGGTCAGCCGTTCATCACCATTCCCCCGTTGACGACCAGCACCTGCCCGGTCATGTACGAAGCGGCCGGGCCGGCCAGAAACCGAACCACGCCCGCCACGTCCCCCGGCTCGCCCAGCCGTCCGAGCGGAATCCTCTCGAACAGCGCTTCACGCGCTTCTCCGGGCAAATCGGATGTCATGTCGGTTTCGATGAAGCCGGGCGCCACGACGTTCACGAGGACGCCTCGCGACGCGAGTTCCAGTGCGACGGACTTCGAAAAGCCGATCAATCCGGCCTTGGACGCCGCATAGTTGGCCTGCCCCCGGTTCCCCGTCAAGCCTACCACGCTCGAGATATTTATGATCCTCCCGCTTCGACGTTTCATCATGCCGCGCGCCACGGCGCGGGTCGTGTTGAATGCACCGCGGAGGTTCGTGTCGAGCACGCTCTGCCAGTCCTCATCCTTCAGACGGACCAGGACGTTGTCTCGGGCAATTCCGGCGTTGTTCACGAGGACATCGATGGGTCCCAGATCGTCCTCGACTGCGGCCACGAGATCGATGCAGGCCGACGGATCGGAGACATCGCAGGCATATCCCCTGGACCCGCCGGCGAGGGTCTCGGCCACGGCCGTCGCTCGCGAGGCATCGCGCGCCACGCAGGCCACCCGGCAACCGGCGTCCGCTAGGGTACGGGATATGGACTCTCCGATCCCACGGGAGGCCCCGGAGACGATAGCTACACTTCCTTCGAGTTCACGCATTGCACGTCTCCACGAGCTGCTCGATCTCGTCGGGGGTTCCGACCGGAATCGACTCGAACTGGCGATCGATCCGCTTCAGGAGGTTGCAGAGAACGCGCCCCGGACCGAGTTCCACCCAGAGGTCGGGACTCTCCGCACTGAGAGTCTCGACGGACTCCACCCAGCGCACGGGGGAGGTCAGCTGTTCGACGAGCTGTCGGGAGGCGTGCTCGGCCGTCCGAATCCCGGAGGCCGTCGCGTTCGCGACGACCGGAAAGGTCGGATCCCGCATCGGAGTCGCTTCGACGGCCGCAGCGAGCCCATCTCGCGCGGACCTCATGAGCGGAGAGTGAAAGGCACCGCTGACGTTCAGTGGAAGCACCTTTCTGGCACCCAGTTCCGTGGCTTCGCGCATCGCCCCCTCCACGGCAGATACATCGCCGCTGATCACGACCTGCCCGGGAGCGTTGAAATTCGCGGGAACGACCACCGCGTCTCCGTCGGTTGCCCGGCGGCAGGCCTCCTCTACGGATTCCGGCTCCAGTCCGATCACGGCAGCCATCGTCCCGGAGCGCTCGTCGCCCGAGGCGGCCATGAGCTCGCCGCGCCGGCGCACGAGCCGCAGAGCATCTTCGAGAGTGAGTGCACCGGCCGCGAAGTAGGCGGAGAACTCCCCCAGTGAGTGCCCTGCCCCGCAAACGGCCCGGGCACGGACATCCTCCGGAAGAAGCGACCAGATGATGGCGGAATGAAGCAGAATGGCCGGCTGGGCGTTCTCGGTCCGCCGGAGCTCTTCCTCCGGACCCTCCCAGCATACACGACTGAGTGAGAATCCGAGGGCCTCATCGGCTCGATCGAAAAGCTCTTTCGCCCTCGCGTCCACCGCGGCCAGATCCCGGCCCATACCGACGAACTGCGAGCCCTGTCCGGGCATCATGACGGCGAGTCGCATTACCCGATCCCCTCCTGCGCCGGGCGGGAATCGATCAGAATTCCTCGGTCCTCACGACTTCGCGGTCACCGTAGTGGCCGCAGGTCGGGCACACGCGATGGGGCCGCCTCGGGTCTCCGCAGCGCGGGCAACTCTGGTGAGCCGTGGTCGCCGCCACGTCCTGACCGCGGCGCTTCCTCTTCCTCTGTTTCGAGGTCCTTCTCTTAGGTACTGCCATGGTTCCCGTCCTCGATTATCGATTATCGATCGTCTTCCGACCCGTCCCCGGAGCCTCCTCTGGCGTCCGGTTCGGTCGGGAAATTCTCTCGCAGCACATCCCACCTCGGATCCTTCGCTTCGACCCGGCAGTCGCAACCGACGTCGTTGCGATTCGCTCCGCATCGCGGACAGAGCCCCCGACAAGAGTCCCGGCAGAGCGGGAACTCCGGGAGCGCGAGCAGCAGCTCCTCCCGCAGAGCAGGCAGGAGATCCAGCTCCGCCCCGTGCGGATCGAGGAGATACAGCCCCTCGGCTTCCTCTTCCTGCCCGATCTCCGGATCGAACCGCAGATCGAGATCGAGCACGACCTGCGATTGAACCGGCTCCAGGCAACGCCGGCACTCCTGCTCGACGTCCGCTTCCAACCGTCCACGGAGTCGAACTCCACCATCCCCGGTCGCCTCGAGCCGTAGCGAAACGTCCGGTTGCCGGATGAGATCCACGTCTCCGAGATCCCACGCCTCGCTGTCCGCGCGAAGCGGACCCGCCCACTCTACCGGGCCGGAATCGAGCCGATCCAGCGGCAGTCGACCGTCCGGGAAGCCCATATTCATAGTCGTTTTCGCGATTTCTGTCAACGTGGCGCACCGCGGGTTCGCGGAGGAGCCGGCCGCCTCAGATCAGTTCCGTACCGGGGAAGAAGAAGGACGCCTCCACGGCAGCGTTCTCGACCGAGTCGGAAGCATGGATGGCGTTCCGCTCCTTGCTCTCCGCGTAGAGCGCCCGCACGGTACCCTCCTCCGCTTCGACCGGATCCGTAGCGCCGATCACCCGTCGGAGGTGAGCGACCGCATTCTCTCTCCGAAGAGCCATCGGCATGCAGGGCCCGGACGTCATGAACTCGACGAGCGAGCCGAAGAACGGCCGGTCCCTGTGCACTGCGTAGAAAGCGCCCGCCTCGGCCACGGTCAGGTGCATCACACGCGCGGCCACGATTTCGAAGCCCTCCTGTTCGAGGTGTGCGAGTATGAGGCCCGTCTTTCCCGCGGCGAACGCGTCCGGCTTGATGATCGTCAGCGTCGTGTCGCTCATGTTCGATCCACTCCTCTCACGGAAGGCCCGGAAATCGCGACCCGTTCGATCGGGCACCGCGTCCTCCGGACCGACCGGAGTCTCGGGTGTCGGGGTCAGAGACTGGCCTGCACCAGTCGGACGAAGTCGGCGGGCAGTTCCGCGACCGCTATGCCGCACTCGCGGAAGGCGCGCATCTTCTCATCCGCGGTTCCCTCGGAGCCCGAAATGATGGCGCCCGCGTGTCCCATGCGGCGACCCGGAGGCGCGGTGCGTCCCGCGATGAAGCCGACCACCGGTTTGCTCATATTGTCCCGGACGAACTCCGCCGCCACCTGTTCGTCGGTTCCGCCGATCTCTCCGATCATGCAGACCGCCTGCGTATCCGGGTCGGACTCGAAGGCCTCCAGGCAGTCCACGAAATCGGTTCCGATCAACGGGTCTCCCCCGATCCCCACGCATGTCGTCTGCCCGATCCCCGCCCGGGTGAGCTGAAAGACGACTTCGTATGTGAGGGTTCCGGACCGGCTGACCACTCCGACTCGCATCATGTCCTGCACCGGCACTCCTTCCGAAATGCAGACGATCAACTCGATGCCGGCTTCGGCCGCCTCGAGGATGGCGTCGGCCGCGAACGCCGCGGGCACATACACCACGCTCGTGTTGGCCTCCTCCTCCGTGACCGCCTCGACGACCGTGTCGAACACGGGAACGGAGCCGTCGAAGCTCTGGCCGCCTTTTCCCGGCGTCACGCCCGCGACCACCTGCGTCCCGTACTCCATCATCTGGCGGGTGTGGAAGGATCCGTCCCTTCCCGTGATGCCCTGCACGACGAGGCGCGTGGATCCATCGATGAATATGCTCATTCCGACCTGTCTCCCTTTGCGTTCGCGAAGTCCGCGGATCTCAGCCGTTCCCGCCGTGCGCCAGGCTCACGGCCTCTTTCACCACCTCGTCCATGTCCGTCATCGCCGTGAAGCCTGCCTTCGTGAGGATCTCCACGGCCTCCTCTTCGTTCGTTCCGGTCAGCCGGATCGCGATCGGACGATCGATCTCGATCCGAATCGTCGCTTCGACGATTCCGTTCGCCACGTCATCGCAACGGGTGAGGCCGCCGAAGATATTGAAAAGAATCGACTTCACGCTCGGGTCGGCGGTGATGATCTCGAGAGCCGTCACCACTTTCTCCGGATTGGAGGATCCACCGATGTCGAGAAAGTTGGCGGGTTCTCCTCCGTAGTGCTTGACCATGTCCATCGTGGCCATGGCGAGGCCGGCCCCGTTGACCACGCATCCCACGTCACCGTCCAGCTTGATGTAGCTGAGACCTGCGTCGCGCGCCTTCGTCTCCGCCGCCGGCTCATCGCTGGTGTCCCGCATCGCCTCGACCTCGGGGAGGCGGAACAGGACGTTGTCATCGATGTTCATCTTCGCATCGATCGCCTTCACCTCGCCCTCCGGCGTCGTGATCAGCGGATTGATCTCGGCCAGCGTGGCGCCGGCGGCCCGGTAGGCTTCGTACAGTCGGGAGATGATCGAGGCCGCCTGCCGCGCGAGCTTGACGTCATCGTAGAGCGCCCACGCCAGGCCCATCGCCTGGTGCGGAAGCAGTCCGTACCGCGGATCCACCCGGAGCTTCGTGATCGCCTCGGGCTGGGAGGCGGCGACTTCTTCGATGTCCACTCCACCCTCGGACGAGACCATGAAGACATCGGCTTGAGAGGCCCGGTCCATCACGATCCCGACGTATGCCTCGCTGGCGATCTCCTCGGCCGGGGTGACGAGCACCTTCTCGACGGTCAGGCCCTTGATCTCCATGCCGAGGATCGCGTCTGCCTTTTCCGCCGCGTCCTCCGCATCGTCGGCGAGCTTCACGCCGCCCGCCTTGCCGCGCCCGCCGGCGTGCACCTGGGCTTTCACCACCACCGCTCCGCCGTATTTCGAAGCAATCGCCCGCGCCTCCTCCGGCGTGGTGGCCACCTCTCCCGGGGGAACCGGGATCCCGTGGGCGCGGAGTATCTCCTTCGCCTGGTATTCGTGGATGTTCATCTTCGCCTTCGTCCCGTGTGGGAAATGCTGCCCGGCTCGGTCAATCGCCGGATTCGATCGTAGTTCCTGCCTCTCCCCGGAGAGCCCGAGGTCCGTCGTCGAGCGCCGCTATGATCGCCCGGTCGCCGCCGGTCTCCAGAAAGTGATGGGCCGCTTCGAGCTTCGGACGCATGCTGCCGGCCCCCAGGGCGTCACCCTCGAGGAGCCGTCGAGCGTCCGCCAGCGTGAGACGTGAGAGCCTGCGCTCCTGTTCGGAGCCGAAGTTCTCGTAGATTCCGTCGATGTCGGTCAGGATCAGGAGGATGCTCGCCCCGATTTCACGAGCGAGAATCGCCGCCGCCCGGTCCTTGTCCACGACGGCGTCGACTCCCTCGAGTCCGAGCACCGGATCTTCGTAGACGGGGATCCCGCCGCCTCCCGCTGCGATGACGATGTCGCCCCGGTAGACGAGCTCCCGCACCATGTCCGATTCGATGATCTCGACGGGAACCGGGCTGGGCACACGCCGCCGCAGGTTGCCACGCGGATCCGGCTCGACCACTACCCCTTCGGCTCTCAGAGCTTCCGCCGCCTCCGGGGAGACCCGGCGTCCGATGAACTTCGACGGACTGTGCAGCGCCGGATCGTCCGGCTTCACCCGTGCCTGCGTGACGACGGTCACCACCCTGCGCTCGCTGCCAGCGCTCCGCAGGGCATTCTGCAGAGACTGCTGAATCATGTAGCCGATCCACCCGGCGGTCTCGGCGACCTGGATCCCCAGGGGAAGCTGCTCCACCTGATCGCGCGCGACCTGATTCCGCAACAGTTCGTCACCGACCTGCGGACCGTTTCCGTGGACGATGGCGATGCGCCAGCCCTCACGGGCCAGATCCACGATCGGGACGAGACTTTCCCGGGTGTGACGGAACTGATTGGCCACCGACGCCGATTCACCTGACGGCGAGAGTGCGTTTCCGCCTATGGCGACGACGACCGTTCTCCGGCCCGGACTCATCGTGACATCAGACGAGCGGCGGGACCGTGACGCCCTGTTCGGCCAGCCAGGCGGCTACATCATCACGGATACGCGCGAGCGCTTCGGGGGTGTCGGCCTCGAATCGGCAGACGATCACGGGCTGTGTATTGCTCGCGCGAATCAAGGCCCACCCGTCGTCGAACAGCACCCGGGCTCCGTCTATGTCTATCACCTCGTACGATCGACGATAGTGTTCTACCGTCCGATCGACGATCTGGAACTTCTTCGGAAAGAGGGCGCCCGCTGCGGGCCACCAGCTCGGCCAGCCGGGCGGCATCGTAGATCGCGTCATCGAACCCGTACCAGCGATCGGCCAGGCAGATGTGACCGCTCATCTCGCCGGCGACCGGGGAGCCGCCCGCCTTCATACGCTCCTTGATCAGTGAGTGCCCGGTGCGCCACATCACGGGAACGCCGCCGGCGGCTTCGATCATCTCCGGCAGCGCCTGGGAGCACTTCACGTCGAATACCACTTCCGCGCCGGGGTCTCGCGGCAGGATATCGAGCGCGTAGAGCAGGAGCAGGTGGTCCCCTCGCACGATCCTGCCGTTCTCATCCACCGCGCCGATCCGGTCCGCATCCCCATCGAGACCGATGCCCATCGCCGCACCGGTCTTCCCCACCATCTCGATCAGATCGACGAGGTTCTCGTCCACGGTGGGGTCGGGATGGTGATTGGGGAAGCTCCCATCCGACTCGCAGTACAGAGGGATCACCTCGATCCCGACGGCCTCGAGCGCCTCGGGCGCGATCACGCTGCCCGTCCCGTTGCCGCAGTCAAGGACGACCCGGATCGGACCCGGCAGATCTACGGCCCCCCGTACCGCCTCCATGTAGCGCTGGAGAATCGCACGACCCTCGGTCTCCCCCTCTCCGTCTCGCCACGACTCGTTTTCCACCCGGCGACGCAGGTCCTGAATCGCCTCGCCGTACAGCGAGCTCCCTCCGACGACCATCTTGATCCCGTTGTACTCGGGCGGATTGTGCGAGCCCGTAATCTGAATGCCGCCATCCGTTTCGAATTCCCGGTCGGCGAAGTAAAGGACGGGAGTCGGCACCGTGCCCAACAGGTACGCGTCCGCACCGGACGCGTTCAGGCCCTGACAGAGGGAATGCGCGAGGGCCGGGGAACTGGGACGGTTGTCGTGTCCCACGACGACCGTCGGCTTCTCCGCTCCCGACGATTCGCGCAGACGGGTCGCGTAGGCCCGTCCTACCGCCCGGACGACCTCTTCGGTCAGATCCTGACCCACGATGCCGCGGATGTCGTACTCACGAAAAATGGTCGGCGATACCTTCATCTGGACCTCTTAAGGAAGCGGGCCTGATCGGGCCCGAAGCGTGGCCGGGGTTCAGCGAACCCGGCGCCGGACAACGTTTCTCCGCGACCGGCGCTCCCGCCGGCGGGACGAGGCTGACTCGCGGTCAGCGCTCCGGATCCGCGACATCGGGGGAACCGCCCGCCGGGGCGGGCTGCGGCGGCGCCGGCCGGGTCGACGGCGCGGTCCCGGGGACCATCACGGAGGCGCGCGGCACCAGCTGCTCCCCTGCCCGGCTTGCGGTGCGAAGCGCGTGACCGGGGAAGAGGCCTGCCGCCAGCAGCGCGAGCACGCCGACCGTCGCCGCGAACCCGAACGCCAGCCCGGGTCGCTCGGGCGTCGGGAGCGTTTCGGGGGCCTCCTCGAAGTACATCTTCCAGATCACCCGGAGGTAATAGTAGTACGAGATCAGGCTGGTCAGCACGAGCGTGATCGCCAGAACCCGCTCTCCCGACTCCACCGCGGCGCTGAGAAGATACAGCTTACCGATGAATCCACCCGTCGGCGGGAAGCCGGCGAGGGAAAGCAGAAATACGACGAGGGACAACCCGAGCAAAGGTCGACGCCAACCGAGTCCTCGGAAGTCGGATAGCTTCGAGCGGATGTCGCCCTTCCCCGCCACGATGTAGACGATGGCGAACGAACCCAGGGTCATGACGGCGTAGACGGCGAGGTAGAAGAGGGTCGCGGATCGCCCGAGCGGGCTGTCCGCCGCGACGCCGACCAGCAGGTAGCCCGCATGCGCGATCGAAGAGTACGCGAGCATCCGCTTGACATCGTCCTGCGCCAGTGCCGCCAGGTTCGGCACGATCATCGTCAACATCGCCAGCCACCAGACGATGCCCTCCCAGAATTCCGTGGCCGGCGCCAGCTCGATCGTGAGGAACCGGATGATCGCGGCGAAACCCGCCGCCTTCACGCCGGCGGCCATGAATCCGGTGACCGGCGTCGGAGCGCCCTCGTAGGCATCTGGCGTCCACCAGTGGAAGGGAACCAGCGCGGCCTTGAAGAGAACGCCGACAGACAGAAGCAGAATTCCTGTTCCCAGGGGTACCCCGAGATGACCGAGGTGGCTTCCGACTATTCCGTTTAATTTAACCAGGTTTACCGTACCGGTGGCCCCGTATATCAGGGATGCTCCGTAGAGGTATAGACCCGAAGAAAAGGCCCCCAGAAGGAAGTACTTCATACCGCCTTCAACACTATGTTCCCTGCGGCGCAGATAACCGGCAAGTACGTAGATACAGAGGGCCATCGTCTCAAGACCAACCCAAAGCGTGAGAAGGTCCATGCCGCTGGCCATAACCATCATCCCGAAGAGGGAGAAGGTTATAAAGGTAGTATATTCGCCACTCCAGGCATCCTCTGAGTCGAGGTGCTTGAATGACATCAGGATCGAGAGAAACGCTCCGAGGACAAAGATGGTCTTGAAGGTCTGGCTGAAGCCGTCTACGCTGAGGCCTATCGCTCCGCCGAGGCCAACGAGCAC
>JARRPA010000245.1:0-4561 GCA_037383305.1 Gemmatimonadota bacterium
TGACGACCCAATGCCAGGCCGATCCCCGATCCCTCGGGCTTGGTCGTGAAGAAGGGCACGAACAGATTCGCCGTAGCGGCCAGGCCAGGTCCTTCGTCTTCTACCCAGATCTCCACGGTACCGTCCTTCCGTTCCCAGCCGACGCGAACGCCCCCACCCGTTTCGAGCGATGCGTCCGCCGCGTTCTCCACGAGATTGATGAGGAGCTGGTCCAGCTGGTCGCTGTCCGCTTCGATCGTGACCTCGCTACCGTCGACTACTTGAACTGTCAACCGGGTCTCGAGAGTCGCGATTCGCCGAACCCACCTGCCGACCTCCAGTGGCCGCATGTCGGGCGCCGGCAGCCGGGCCAGTCGTGCGTAGGAAGACATGAAACGGGCCAGAGCTTCGGAACGGCCGCCGATGACGGCCAGCCCGTCGCGGAGGTCCTCCTCGTAGGCGTCCAGCGGCTCGTCGCGTTCCAGAAGGCCTCCCAGGCTCTCGGCGATCGACTTGATGGGGGTGAGACTGTTGTTGATCTCGTGGCCGAGGACACGGATGAGCCTCTGCCAGGCCACGCGCTCCTCTTCGCGCAGCACCTGGCTGAGGTCGGTGAGGACGACCAGGCGATGCGGCCGGCCGTCCCAGCGAAATGTCCAGCTTCAACTGTTCCGCATCCCTTCCGATCAAATCCGATGATTGTTGCCCGAGCAATCGTTCGCCCGCCGGGTTGATCAGTTGCAGCCGGTCGTTTTCGTCGAAGGCCAGAAGCGCCACGTCGATGACCGCCATGATACGGGACAGAAGGTTCGAGGCCTCGAGCGCGTCGAGGCGTTGATCATGAAACGACTGCGCCAGCTGGTTGACCTCGTGGAGGATGAGGCCCAGTGCATCATCTCGATTCGGGGTGCGCGTGCGGAGCGAATAGTCGCCCTCGCGAAGAGCCTCGAGCATGTTCGAGACCGCGTGCAGGGGTCGTACGAGTCTCTCGCGCAGGTGAAAGAGAAGAATGATCCAGCTGCCGACGACGAGGAGAGAGACCGTCCACTGGGTGCGCTCGGCGAAATCGCCGGTCCAGATCAACAGGAGCGAAACGGCGGTCGCCGGCGCCCCCGACGCGAGAGCGAGCAGCGGAACCAGGCGCTGGTAGGTCAGCCAGCGGCGGATGCGCCCGATGCGCGAGGGATGATTCACCTTGCCTGCCTGAACGCGTCGGGCCTCAGGCCTGAAGCCCGTGGCGCTTGAGTCGCCGGTAGAGAGCGCTGCGACTGATTCCGAGGTCCTCGGCGGCTCGACTCACGTTCCCCCGGTTCCGGGAGAGCGCCTTGCGGATCAGGATACGCTCGGCGTCGTCCAGCTGCATGTCTTCGAGACTCAAGGAGCCCTCGGGAGACGTGCGAAGGCCCAGATGCTCCACGCCCACCTCATCGCCATCGGCCAGGAGCACAGCCCGCTCCACCGCGTGGCGGAGTTCCCGGACGTTTCCCGGCCAGGGGTGTCGAAGGAGCGCTTCCACGGCGCTGGAGCCGAGCCGCAGTTCCGGACGACCGTATTTCATGCCGGCAGCCGCGAGAAAGTGTGCGGCCAGCAGGGGAATGTCCTCGCGTCGTTCCCGGAGCGGCGGGAGCCGAATCTCGACCGCGTTCAGTCGGTAATAGAGGTCCTCTCGGAACCGCCCGTCGGCGACCGCCTGGTCCAGCTGCGCGTTCGTGGCGCTGAGGATCCGAACGTCCACCTGCCGCGTCTTCGAGGAGCCCACGCGCTGCAGCTCACCGGTTTCGAGCACCCTGAGCAGCTTGGCCTGCTGCGGCATCGGTACATTCCCGATCTCGTCGAGAAAGAGCGTTCCACGGTCGGCCACCTCGAAATATCCGATCCGATCGGCCTTCGCGTCGGTGAACGCTCCCTTCACGTGTCCGAACATCTCGCTCTCGAACACGCCTTCCGAAAGACCGCCCGTGTTCACCGTCACGAGGGGGCGCTGCCCCCGATTCGATCGGTGGTGAAGCCAGCGTGCGACTACCTCCTTGCCGGTGCCGGGCTCGCCCGTGATCAGGACGTTCGCGTCCGATGGGCCCACCTTCTCGATCAGCCGCAGGACGGGCGCCATGGACTTGGATTCCGCGATCAGTTCCGGGACGCCCTCTCCCGTGCGGAGCATCTCGTTCTCCGCCTCCAGGATCTGCGCCTTGCGCACTGCGCGGACGAGGTCGAGCTGCGTTCGCACCGTCGCTACGAGCCGATCGTTGTCCCAGGGCTTCTCGATGTAGTCCCGGGCGCCGCGGCGGATCGCCTCGACGGCGCTCTCGATACTGCCCCACGCCGTCATCACGATGATCGGCAGCGTCGAGTCGAGTGCCAGAACCTGCGGGACCAGCTCGAGGCCTTCCTGGCCGGAAGTCGTGTCACGGCTGTAGTTGAGGTCGAGGAGGAGTACATCGTACTCGTCCGAGTCGAGGAGGTTGAGAACCTCGCCGGGCGAAGATGCGGTCGTGACCTCGCAGCCCTCGCTCTTGAGCAGAAGACGGGCAGCGGCGAGGACGTCCGGCTGATCATCCGCCACGAGTATGTTCGGGGCCGTGCGATTCAAACTGACCCTCCCGATCGTGTCCGGTTCAAGTCCGTCACGCTTTCCTCCACTACGCGCCCATCGAACAGGTGCACGGTGCGCTCGGCGAACATCGAATAGCGCGGGTCGTGCGTGACCATCAGAATCGTCGTGCCCTCGCCGTGCAGCTCGCGCAGGAGCTGCATTACGGCCTCCCCGTTGGTCGAATCCAGGTTCCCGGTCGGCTCATCTGCGAGCAGGATCCTGGGGTGTCCGACCACCGCTCGGGCCGCGGCGACTCGTTGCTGCTGTCCGCCCGAAAGCTGGCCCGGGTAGTGGTCGATGCGGTGCGACATGCCGACGCGCTCGAGCGCCTCCAGGACGGCTCTTCGACGTTCCCCCTGGCTCATCCCCCGATATGTCAGCGGAAGCTCGGTGTTTTCGAATACCGTCATGTCGGCGATCAGGTTGAACGCCTGAAAGATGAAACCGATCGACTCGTTGCGGACGCGCGCTCGTTCGCTCGCCGAAAGTTCGAAGACCGGTCGGCCCTCCAGCCAGTATTCTCCCGCGCTCGGAGTGTCCAGCAGTCCGACGATCGCGAGCAGGGTTGATTTCCCGCAGCCGGAGGGGCCCATCACTTCCACGAACTCGCCGCCGCGAACCTCGAGGTGAACGTCCGAGAGTGCGTGCGTCTCGATTTCGTCGGTGTAGAACACCTTTCGCACCCCGACCAGGCGAATGAGCGGATCGACGTTCTGATTCACCCGAGCCGTCCCCGGAAAAGGTCGATCACTTGATCCTCACGCATTCCGCGTCGTCGAACCGCGACATGTCCGATACGATGATTTCATCCCCCTCCTCGAGTCCTTCCAGCACCCGCACGCGGTCCCAGGACCCGGTACCGAATCTGACCGTGACCCGCCGAGCCGACTCGCCGTCCTCCGCGACCCGGAAAACCGAGGAGACACCCTCTTCTCCACTCCAGGCCGGACGCTTTACGAAAAGAGCGTCATCGACGAAACCGAGCTCGATCACCGCATCCACGCCGGCGTCCACGGCGGCATCCGCTTCCGGCGGGGAATCGAGTCGGACGTTGACCCGAACATGCTTGCCGGAGGCTCCCGTGACGGGTTTCCCGATCGACTGGACTTCGCCGCCGGTCGTATCTCCAACGGCATCGACCAGGTGAACGACGTTGCCGGTCCGGATCTTCTTCGCCGCCGGGTAGGGCACCTTGACATCGGCTTCGAGACGCTCCGGTCGGACGAGTCGGATCAGGCGGGTGCCGGGCATGACCCAGTCGCCCGGAGAAACTTCCACTGACTCGACCAGGGCGTCGCCGGGCGCCTCGACCGTCAGAGCGGACAGCCGCTCCTTCTCGCGGTGGAGCACGTCCGCCAGAGCGACGAGCTTCTCTTTCTCGAGACGAACCTGTTCGTCACCCGTCTCCTTCAGCAGCGCCAGCATCTCTTCCTCGACGCGGATCTGCTCCTCGATCGCGGTGGCCGCGTCCATCGCGGCGACCAGGTCTTCGACTTCCGCGTCGCCCTGCTCGAGCCAGCTGGGCGCGCCGATCGACGAGCGAGGATTCCCGCTCGAGACGCTGGGTACCTATGGAGAGACGAAGCGCCGTGAACGCTGCCCGCGCAGCCGTGAATTCCTGCTCTGCCCGGGCCTTCTCCAACGCGAGATCGGGACTGGCGAGCTCGATGAGCGGGGCACCCGCACGCACCACGTGTCCCGGCCTCACACGCACGGAAGCCACCCGTCCGGCGACGGTCGCTTCGATCTTCTGAATCTGGTCGGTGGCCAGCTCTCCCCAGCCGCGCACTTCGATCGGCAGCGGTCCCCGCTCGACCGTGGCGGTTACGAGCAAATCGGCGTCCACCATCGGTGCGGCGGGCTGCAGGCGTCCCAGGTACGCGGTGACGGCGAGCAGGGCGACGCGGAAGTCGAAGACCTGGTCGCCGCGATGGACGCGGCCACCGCGATCGAGGAGCAGATCCGCGTCGAGGAAGAGATGCTGGCGCT
>JARRPA010000246.1:0-3611 GCA_037383305.1 Gemmatimonadota bacterium
TCGCCGACCGTGGGAGATGTGGTGTGAGGATCGGGCCGGGCAAGATCGGTGGGCTCGTGGCTCTGGTGGTGTGGACTGGTGTCGTCACGGTCCTGATCGCTAGAGGCAACGAGTCGCTCGTCCTTGCCGTGGTCGTGGCCGCCACCCTCGCCGCCGCCCGCAGGCTCCGGCTTGTCGGCGACGAGCGCCTCGGTGGTCAGCAGCAGGCCGGCGATCGAGGCTGCGTTCTGCAGCGCCGAGCGCGTGACCTTGGCCGGGTCGATGACGCCGGCGGCCATGAGGTCCTCGTACTCGCCCGTCAGGGCGTTGAGGCCGTGGCCGGGCTCCATGCCCTTGACCTTCTCGACGACGACCGAGCCCTCGAGGCCCGCGTTCGTCGCGATCCAGGCGGCCGACGTGATCTTTCCGGCCATCCCGCTGCCCGAGTGGACGATCAGCTTCGTCGTGTGGCTGTCGATCCTCGGATTTCCGTTCGTACTGGTGTTCGCCTGGGTCTTCGAGAGGACCCCGGAGGGCCTGCAGCGGACGGCGGAAGCGGACGATGCGGAGATCGAGGCAATCGTCGCCGAACCGGCTTCACGCCGCTGGCCATCGGGTCTGGCGGCTCTAGCGGGAATCGCTCTTCTCACGGCCGGAGTGTGGCTGGCCTGGCGGGTCGCGGTGCCGGCGGAGGAGAGAGTCGCGCTGGAGGACACCCGCCTCGCCGTCTTCCCCTTCGGCATCGTGGGGTCCGAGAGTCTCGACTGGCTGCGCGAGGGAATGCCCACCCTTTTGAGTCAGAACCTGTTCGAGCCGGGCCAGATCGAGACGCTCGATCCGATTCTGGTGATGAACGCCACGAAGAGCGGGGAAGGGCTGCCGATCGACGTCCGGACGGCGGAATCCGTCTCCCGCGACCTGGGGGCCGGCCGGTTCATCGTGGGCACTGTGCAGGGCACCGGCGGCCGGGTCCGGATGAACGCGAATCTCTATGCCCTCCAGGACTCGATCCAGTCACTGGCGCGGGCCGAGGTCGAAGGAGACACGACGGAGTTGTTTCATCTGGTCGATCGACTCGCGGCCGAACTGCTGGCCGAGCGCAGTTCCGGCGAATTCGGAGCGGCGAGCGCGGAGGCCGTGCGCACGGCGGCGATCACGACCGAGTCGCTCCCGGCCCTGAAAGCGTACCTCGAAGGCGAGGAGCTGTTGCGGAAGGCAGACCTTCCGGAGGCCCGGGAGGCCTTCGTGCGGGCGGTCGAGCTCGATTCCACCTTCGCTCTCGCCATGTACCGGAACGCGTTCGCCCTGCAGGTCGGCCTCGGGGACTACGCGGGAGAAGCGGCGGGATGGGCGCATCGGGCGGAGCGTCACGCGGATCACCTCTCGGAATTCGACCGACGGTCGCTCGAGGCATTCATCGACCACCTCGATGGGCGGATCCGGGCGGCCGAACAGGCCTACCGTGACCTCGTTTCGGACTATCCGAGCCGACTCGACGCGCGCGTGCTGCTCACCCTTCTCCTGGCGCAGTATGATCCGCTGCGCGGCCGGTCACTGGACGAGGTGCTCGAGCTGCTCGCCCAGATCGACGAGGCGGACGCGGAGTACTTCTGCCTGCGGTGCGTCACGCAGCGGGTCATGCTCGACCGGGGAGACATGCCCGGACTCACCGAGAACTTTAGGCGGGCGGTGGAGGCTGAGACCGATTCGGTGGAGCGGGCCACAGCGTTGCCGCTGGTCGAAGCGGTTCATGCGCTGGCCCACGCGGACACGGCCGGCTTCCAGCGGGCCCGGACGGAATCGATTCCCGGGCTGGACCCCGAGGACGTTTTCGTGACCGCCCTTCCGTGGGTCGCCCTCGATCTCGGAAAGCCGGCCCTTGCCGATAGCCTGGTGCAGACAGATCTGGCATCGCTCGACATGCCCGAAGATGAGTACGAGAGTCTCCTCGCCCTGATGGACTTCGTACGGGGCCGCTGGAGCGATGCGGCCGCCCGCGTGCCGCGTGCCGCCGAACTCGATCCGGATCCCAGCCTGCTGGGATGGCTGAACGATTGGGCGCTCGGCGTGCCGCTCGAAGCGCGTATCAGCGGTCTCGAAGCCGCACGGTCGCGTTGCCTGGACTGGAATGGAACAATCTCCCGGTTCAATGACCCGGTCTGGCTTTCTCTGGCGCCTCAGGTGCGGCTGCTCGGCGCCGCGCTGATGAGCCTGCAGGCGGGGGATTCAAGGGGCGCGCTCGCGCTGGCGGATTCCCTGGAGTCGCTGCCCGCTGATTCGACTTACGGTCCGGTAGTTCGAAACGCGGTCCGGCTCGTGCGCGGGGAAGCCGCGCTTCGAGAGGGCGAGGGAACGACCGCCGTCGAGATCCTCGATGGGCTGGAATGGGAGATGTCTCCGTCCGCCGCACTGGCCTACTTCGACCTCGGAGCACCTCGTGCCCAGCTGGTCCTGGCCGAGGCGGCCTGGCAGACCGGAGACGTGGCTAAGGCCCGGCGCTGGCTGGAGGACGGTCTCACCTCGTGGAGGAAGAGCGACTACTCTCTCAGGCAGATGCGGCTCGGGCAGGTGAACGAGGAGCTCGGAGACTCCGAGATGGCCCGGATCCACTACGCACGCGTGATCGAAGCCCTCGAGCCGGCGGACCCCGATCCGCTCCTCACGGAGCGCCGCGAGGAAGCGCATGCCCGGCTGAACGCGCTGATGCGGGACGAGGGCTGATCCGCCGATGCCCGAAACCCCCGCCTACCAGAGGTTCTTCGCCGAGCTGAAGCGCCGAAAGGTGTTCCGCGTCATGGCGGTGTACGGCGGCGTCGCCTTCGTCATCCTCCAGGTCGCCGACATCGCCCTCCCCGCCCTCGGCCTGCCGGAGTGGACGCTCACCCTGATCCTGCTGCTCACGGTCCTCGGGTTTCCCCTCGCGATCGTGCTGGCGTGGGCGCTCGAGATGACGCCGGAGGGCATCCGGAAGACCGGAGAGGCGGCGCCCGGGGAGCTGACGCAGATCGTCGATGCACCGGCTTCCAGCCGATGGCCGGTCGGGATCGCGGCAGCCGGCGGGACCGCCCTGTTGTTGATCTCGGCCTGGCTGATGCTCGGTCGTCCCGGGCCCGGTGGCGCCGGAGCGACGATCACCGACCTCGATCCCGATGCCCCGGTGGAGTCGATCGCCGTGCTGCCCTTCGCGGACCTCAGCCCCGACGGCGACCAAGCGTACTTCGGCGACGGGCTGGCGGAAGAGCTGCTGGACGCGCTGGCCAACGTGGACGGCCTGATAGTCGCCGCGCGCACCTCGTCGTTCCGCTTCAAGGGGGACGACGTCGACATCCCCGAGGTGGCCGATCGACTGGGCGTGCAGACCGTGCTCGAGGGCAGCGTCCGCAGTGGAGGCGATCGAGTCCGGATCACGGCGCAGCTGGTGAACGCCGAGGGGTTCCACCTGTGGTCGGAGTCGTACGACGTGACGGTGGACGAGATGCGCGATCTGATCGGCGTGCAGGAGGAGATCGCGCAGTCGATCGTCACGGCGCTTTCCCTGGCCCCCGGCGGCGACGTCGCCGAGCCGCTGGAGACGCTCGTGGCGCAGGGCACCGACGATCTCGAGGCCTACAATGCGTTCCTTCGCGGACGGT
>JARRPA010000247.1:0-3588 GCA_037383305.1 Gemmatimonadota bacterium
TTTATCCTCATGGTTCCACTGGGAAAAGAACATTTGCAGGCCCATGAGTATAACCAGGTAATTGCAGAGTATCCACTCAGTGAAACGGAATCTACCGACGCGGAAGGTGTGCTATCTTTCGACGGTTTTCAGCGGGTGGAACAGGACCAGGCTTCAGGTATCCAGACCGGTCAGCCATTGATCCTCCTTGTGGAAGACCACAATGAAATCCGCGGGATGATCAGGGATTACCTCAGCAATGATTATCATATTCTGGAAGCGGTGGATGGACGCGACGAAATATGGCTTCGCCGGCGTCTCGGCTCGCTGTCTCGCGACGGTGCCCTGAATCCGGGGACGCTTTGCCGGAGCGCGCTCGGGGCGCCGCTCGAGGCGCCGCTCGGGCCGGGCCGCCGGCACATCCCGTGCGCTCCGCGTCGGAAGAACTTCCGATTCCGCGGGTGCAGGGAGCCTCGTGCGCCCGTCCAGGAGTTGCCGGATCGCGTCGTAGGCTTCGCGCCTCGTCTGCTCGCCGTCGCCCGTAACCTGCGGCTTCGGCGGCGAAAACCGCCGCCGGGCGGTTGCCGACCGTTCACTCGCTTCTCCCGACTCCCGCCAGGAGAGCTGTTGCCGCGACGCCTCCTGCTGCAGCCGGCCCGGTGACTTCAGCCGTACGTCGGTGTGATGCTCGCCGGGCCTCGGGATCCGCATCGATTCCGGGGCGGGTCGCTCCGGACGCACCGTCTCCGGACTCGGCCCCGCCGCTGCGCGCTGCCGTGCCTCCCAGCGTCGAAGCGCCTCGAGGGCCCGATCCTGCGACTCATCGTGCTCCGCCATCGTGTCGAAGACATCGGGCAGTGGCTTCTTCCCCTCCTTCTTCTTCGCCTCCTGGATCACGTTCTTGAACACCGAGAAGACGATGATCGCCAGAATCAGGACGAATCCGTCCATCGAATCAGTCCCGCTCTTCCTTGTCGTCCACCGGGCCCGCGATCGCATCGCGCATCCTCGTATCGGCCTCGACATTCCGGTAGCGCATGTAGTCCATCACGCCGAGCTGGCCTCCCCGGAATGCCTCGGCGAGCGCCAGCGGCACCTCGGCCTCGGCCTTGATCACCTCGGCCCGCATCTCCTCCACCCGGGCCCGGTACTCCTGCTCGGTCGCCACGGCCAGCGCCCGCCGCTCCTCGGCCTTCGCCTGCGCGATCTGTTTGTCCGCTTCGGCCTGGTCGATCTGCAGCTCCGCTCCGATGTTCTTTCCCACGTCCACGTCGGCGATGTCGATCGAGAGAATCTCGAACGCCGTTCCGCTGTCGAGACCCTTCGCGAGCACCGTCTTCGAGATCTTGTCGGGGTTCTCGAGTACCGCCTTGTGGGAATCGGCCGATCCGATCGTGCTCACGATCCCCTCCCCGACCCGGGCGAGGATCGTCTCCTCGCCCGCTCCTCCCACGAGGCGGTTGATGTTCGCCCGCACCGTGACTCGAGCGACCGCGATCAACTGGATTCCGTCCTTCGCCATGGCAGCGACCTTGGGTGTCTGGATCACCTTCGGATTGACCGACACCTGGACCGCCTCGAACACGTCCCGACCCGCCAGGTCGATGGCGGCCGCCTGTTCGAACCCGAGGTCGATGTTCGCCTTGTCGGCCGAGATCAGCGCGTTCGCCACCCGGGCGACGTCCCCACCGGCCAGGTAATGGGCCTCGAGCTCGTTGACGTCGAGCGTCAGACCCGCCTTGGTCGCGGCGATCATCGGCCGGACGATCGCCGGCGGACTCACCTTCCTCAGGCGCATTCCGATCAGACTTCCGAGCCCGACATGCACCCCGCTGGCCATGGCCTCGATCCAGAGCCGGATCGGGACGGCCCAGCTGATCATCAGGAATCCGAGGATGACTCCGATCGCGATCAGGATCGCGCCGACCGCCGTTGCATCGTTCATTTCGTTCCTGCCCTTTATGCTTGAGCTTCCGCTTCGTCAGAAACTTCGCGCACGACGAGTCCGGAGACACCGGCCCGCACGACCTTGACCCTCGTGCCCTCTTCGATCCACGGCCCCTCCGTGACCACGTCCACCCGGTCGTCCCCGATGAGCACCGTTCCGGAAGGGCGGAGATCCGTCAGCGCCGTACCTGCAGACCCCACCAGACCCGACATGTCGGGCGCGGACAGATAGCCCGTGTCCCGACTGGTCGAGCGATTCAGGAAGATCCCCGACATGCCCCGGCTGTGCGGGAGGTGACGGAGAACGCCGAACGCGAGCAACCCGAGGGCCAGAAGGGAGATCGCTACGATTCCGAGTGCACCGATGACTTCGCTCATCGTGGGATAACTTCCGAGCATGCTGAAGGTGACGCTCGCCAGGATCGCGAGACTGCCGAGTACTCCCGCTGCGCCCACTCCCGGGACGACGAGAATCTCCAGGGCTACGAGCACTACCCCGGCGCCGAGCAGAAGTACCTCTTCCATTCCGGCGAGGTTGACCAGCCACCGCGCACCGAAGAACGCGGCGAGGCAGACGAGACCCACTCCTCCGGCCAGGCCGAAGGTGGGCGTCCGGATCTCCACCAGCAGACCCAGAAATCCCAGACTGAGCAGCATCGGCGCCAGGATCGGGTGGGTGAGAAAGCGTACGAGGTTTTCGGCCCAGTTCGGACTCGCCTCCACCGTCGCGGCGCCGGCCACGCCGGTCCGGCCGAGCAGCGCCGGCCAGTCATCCACGACTCCGTCGGCGACTCCGACCCGGACCGCTTCCTCCGTGGTCAGCGTGAGGAGCTTTCCGTCCTCCACGAGACCTTCGATCGATACCGATTCGTCGACCATCGCTTCCCCGATGCGAGGATCGAGTTGCCGGTCCTCCGCGAGCGATCGGAATTCCGCGCGCATCGCGCTGACCATCTTCTCCGATGCCCGGTTTCCCTTCGAATCCACCGGGGTCGCCGCTCCGATACTGGAACCGGGACGCATGTACAGCTCGTCGGCCGCGAGCGCGATCATCGCTCCCGCCGAGAGCGCGCGGTGGTTCACGTAGGCGACAGTCGGGATCGCCGCTTCCCGGAGGGCATCGACGATTTGCCATGCGGCGTCGATTCGCCCGCCCGGCGTGTCGATCTCCAGCACTGCTACTTCGGCGCCGGCGGCTTCGGCCTCGTTCAGGGCGCGTTCCACGAAGGGCGCGAGCCCCATCTCGACCGCCCCCCGCACGGGGATCCGGTAGGCGACCGGCGGGGACTGGGAGGCGCCACCGCGCATCGCGGCTCCCGCCGAGACGCCGGCGCCGGCGAATCCGGCCGCAAGGAACAGGAAGGCGGTAACCTTCGAAGCTCTTTCCATGTGCGTATGATAGCCCCGCGTCACGACCTGCCCAAGAGTCTGCCCGGGCTGTCATTCCCCATTGCCGGCCGATAGCTTTTTTGGTTGCCGATCGAACGGACCCACCAGAGCGGGAGATGAGACGAAGATGGCCGACAAGCTGATACGGTACGAGGTGCAGGACGGTGTCGCGGTGATGACGATGGACGACCCGCCCGCCAATACCTACACGCACGAGATGATGCGCGAACTGGACGACGCGATCGTAGTGGCGCGATTCGACGTGAGCGTGCA
>JARRPA010000248.1:0-3577 GCA_037383305.1 Gemmatimonadota bacterium
CGATCGCCTCGATCGCGGTCCCTTCCTCCGGCCGAGCCTCCTTTCGCACTTCCGTGTTCAGCAAGGTCACGAGATGCGGCCGGTATCCGCGCCGCGAAACCTCGAGCATCGCAGCGACCTCGCTCGATCCGGGGTCCCCCGCGATCACCAGTTCCCGACCTCCGTCCTCGACGAACTCGAGGCCCGACAGGAACCAGGTGAAGGCGGCGGGATGCGCTTCGACGACCGGACCGAACGCCTCCGCGACCTCGGCCGCCGCCCTCTCGTAGCGGGGGGCCGCCGTCAGACGTCCGAGGCGGAGCAGGTTGGAGAGCGCTACGGAGTTCCCCGACGGGACCGCCCCGTCGTACACCTCACGGCGGCGGACGATGAGATCGTCCCGATCGGCGGGGGTGAAGTAGAGTCCGGGCTTCGGTCCGTCTCCGAATCGCTCGAGCATTGCATCGGTCAGACGCTTCGCCCGTTCGAGGTGCCGGAGGTCCTGACCGGCCTGATGCAGCTCGATCTCGCCCCAGGCGAGGAAGGCGTAGTCGTCGAGGTTTCCATCGATCTCCGCCTCTCCTTCCCGGTATCGGTGCAGGAGGCGGCCATGACGCCACATCACGGACCAGACGAAGTCCGAAGCCGTCTCCGCGGCGACGAGATAGCGCGGCTCGTCGAATACGGCGGAGGCCCTGGCGAGCGCCGCGATCATGAGACCGTTCCAGTCGGTGAGCACCTTGTCGTCCTTCAGGGGCCGGACCCTCTCCTCGCGGCGTTCGAACAGGCGGCGTCGAGAAGCCTCGAGCCGGACTTCGAACTCGGCCGGGTCGATGCCCAGGGCTTCGGCGCGCGCCAACATCGGCATCGGGAGATGGAGAACGTTCGTGCCCGGCCTCCGACCGGTCGCCTCGTCGGTGAAGTTGCCGTCTTCCCGGACGCCCCATGCCGAGATCGACAGGTCCGCATTCTCCTCTCCGACCAACCGGCGCAGCTCGGCTTCCGTCCAGAGATAGAATCGCCCTTCCTCTCCCTCGCTGTCCGCATCCTCGGCCGAGTGGAACCCGCCCGACGGATCGGACAGGTCGCGCAGCACATACTCGATCACTTCCCGTGCCGTACGGGCGTGCCGCTCGGCCCCCGTCGCCTGAAACGCCTCCGTGTAGGCCATGGTGAGAAGCGCCTGATCGTAGAGCATCTTCTCGAAGTGAGGGAGAAGCCAACCGGCGTCGGTGGAATATCTGTGGAAGCCGAAGCCGACCTGGTCGAACACGCCTCCGGAACGCATCGCATCCAGGGTGTGCTCGACGATCTCCAGCGCTCGAGAGCTCCCGGTCCTTCGTCCGTAGCGCAGCAGGAAGAGCAGCCGGTGCGGAGTCGGGAACTTCGGAGCCCGCCCGAAACCGCCGTGGACCGGATCGTGCTCGTTCTCCAGTGCCTCGAAGCCTCGCGCGAGCGTCTCCCGGCCCGGGACCCGGCCGACCGGTGCGCCTGCCTCCAGCTGTTCGAGGTTCGTCCGGATCGCGTCGGCAGATTTCTTCAGATCGTCCCTGCGTGTAGCCCACAGATGGCCGATCCGGGGAACGAGATCCACCATGCCGGGACGGCCGAACCGGCTCTCTCGAGGGAAATAGGTGCCGCTGAAGAAGGGCAATCGCTCCGGCGTCATCACGATCGTCAGCGGCCACCCTCCCTGCCCGCCCATCATCTGCGCTACCGCCATGTAGATACCGTCGATGTCGGGGCGCTCTTCCCGGTCCACCTTGATGTTGATGAACGTATCGTTCATCAATCGGGCGACCTCCTCATCTTCGAACGACTCGTGCTCCATCACGTGGCACCAGTGACAGGTCGCGTATCCGATGGAGAGGAATACCGGTCGGTCCAGAGCGCGGGCGGAGGCGAAGGCCTCTTCGCTCCAGGGATACCAGTCCACCGGATTCTCGGCGTGTTGCAGCAGGTAGGGGCTTTTCTCGTCGGCCAGGCGATTCGGCAATCTTCGGCTCCGGTTCCGGGGTGCATCCATTTGCAGATCCCAGTGTGCAGGGTGCCTGAAGATGGCGACACCGGAGGGACTGTCACACGGGGGGTTCGGTTTTCGCAGCTTTATGTATACGCTGGTCAGATCGGCGGACGCGAGCACGGCAAGTCGGCGAAGCTCGCGTCCCACCGACCCGAGACAGGCCGAACGGCCAACAGGAGGCAGACCGTGGAGAACACATCCGTTGCGACGCGGAGCGGAGGATCGAGCGAACTCGAAGGCGAGACCCTGGATGCCTTCGCCTCCCGGTTGGGAGGATCCCTTCTGGCGGAGTCCTCGCCCGGCTACGAGGAAGCCCGCGAGCTGTGGAACGCGATGATCGAAACCCGGCCCGCACTGATCGCCCGGTGCGCCGATGCCGGAGATGTCCGGACGGCGATTTCCTTCGCCACGGAACACGACCTGCTGATCTCGGTCCGGGGCGCGGGCCACAACATCGCGGGCAGCGGACTCTGCGAGGGAGGGCTCACCATCGACCTGTCGCAGATGCGGAACGTCGAGGTGGATCCGGAGTCCATGACGGCCGTCGTGCAGCCCGGCGCGACCCTCGGCGATCTGGATGCCGCGACTCTCGCGCGCGGCCTCGCCGTCCCGACCGGCATCAATTCCACTACGGGAATCGCGGGTCTCACACTGGGCGGAGGGTTCGGCTGGCTCAGCCGGAAATACGGTCTGACGATCGACAGCCTGATCTCCGCCGACGTGGTGACCGCCGGCGGCGAGATGATCAAGGCCAGCGACACCGAGAATCCTGACCTGTTCTGGGGCCTGCGGGGCGGCGGCGGCAACTTCGGGGTCGTCACGTCGTTCACGTTCGAGCTCCACCCCGTGGGACCGAACCTGCTGTGCGGCCTCGTCGTGAACCCGTTCGCGGATGCCGATGCTGCGTTGCCCTTTTACCGGGAGTTCACAGCCAACTGCCCGGACGACCTCACCGTCTGGATGGTCCTCCGCGATGCGCCCCCACTGCCCTTCCTTCCGGAGGAGGTGCACGGGACGAAGGTCATCGTCTTCGCCTTCGTCTATGCCGGAGATCCGTCCGTAGGAGAAGAACTCGTGTCGCCCCTGCGGAAGTGGGGATCGCCGCACGGAGAGCACGTGGGTGTCATCCCGTTCGCGGGGTTCCAGCAGGCGTTCGATCCGCTGCTCACACCCGGCGCTCGCAACTACTGGAAATCACACAATTTCAGCGAGATCAGCGACGACCTGATCTCCGAGATCCGCTCGGCAACGAAATCATTGCCGTCGCCTCAGTCGGAGATTTTCGTCGCGCAGGTCGGCGGGGAGGCCGCACACCGGCCGATCGATTCCACGGCCTACCCCCATCGGGACGCGGCGTACGTGATGAACGTGCACACCCGTTGGGAAGACCCGGATGACGACGCGCGCTGCGTGGATTGGGCCCGGGAGTTCTTCGACGCGACGGCGCCCCATGCTACCGGCGGTGTCTACCTCAACTTCGTCAGCGAGGCCGCCGACGAGGCGAGAGTGCGAGCCGCCTACGGGACGCACTACGACCGCCTCCGGGAATTGAAAGGAAAGTACGATCCGGAGAAC
>JARRPA010000249.1:0-6046 GCA_037383305.1 Gemmatimonadota bacterium
CGGTCGCCGAGGCCGCGACGAAGGGGAAGATGGCCGCCCGACGGGCGATCGAGATCGATCCGACCCTGTCGGAGGCGTACGCGGCGCTCGGGGTTCTCCTGTACGAGTTCGACTACGATTGGGCGGGTGCGGACGAAGCGTTCCGCACGGCGCGGGAGCTGGATCCGAACTACGCGCAGGGCCTGGGCTGGGAGTGCCTCTTCCGGGTGATCGTCGGAGAGGCGGAAGGAGCTCTCCCCATATGCCGGCGGGCCACCGAGATCGACCCGCTCTCCATGCACCCTTTCTGGCAGCTGGCGTCGGCCCTCACCGCCGTCGACAGTCTGGAGGCATCCATCGACGCGTTCGACCGGGCGATCGAGGGTCGGCCCGACGTTCCCGAGATCCGGCTGGATCGGGCCGGTGCGCTGCTGTTGTTGCACCGGTACGAAGAGGCGGCGGCCGACTACGAGCGCTGGCTGGAGCTCGAGGGATTCGACGATCCCGCGGAGATCCGCACGGTCATCGCCGGGATCGAAGATCCGGCGTACAGCGCTCCCGCGCGCCAGGCGCTCGGACGTCTGGAGGCGCAGGACCGCGTCGGCCCGTTCAACTGGATCCAGCTGTGGGCAGAGCTCGGGGGCATCGATCACGCCGTGGAGCTGCTCGAGATCGCCTACCGCGACTCGGAGCCGCAGCTGCTGTTCCTCGGGGTGGATCCCCGATTCGAACGGATCCGGGAGGAGCCCGCCGCCGTCCGCATCATGCGGGAGATCGGATTGCCGACGATCGGGAATCCGCGTGAAGGCGGTCGCTGAGAGGAGGTCGGTCCTGCTTCCTGCGAGAAGCTGGATTCCGGTGGCCGCGCTCGCACTGTCGGCCTTCCTGCCGTCCGCCGTGAGCGCCCAGCGGGAGCCGCCGGCGAACCGCGGTACGGACTGGAACCTGCTCGGCTTCGGGGGCGGCGTTCTCGTCGCTCTGACCGGCTACGACGGGGGGGCGGGCGGCAGCTGGGAGCTGGGCGCGGGTATCGACTTCGTCGGACCTTCAGGGCTCGGAGGGCGCCTGACTGCGGCGACCTTGCCCGGTGACGAGCTCTATCAGGTGGACCTGGGACTGCTGAAGCAGTGGGGCAGGACCCCGCAGCGGACCTGGTACGCGTCGGGGGGACTCTCCATGTTCCTGGACGACCTGTTCGACGATTTCGGCGACACCGACTGGATTTTCGGAATCAGCGGGGCGATCGGACTGTCGGGCACGCCCGATGGGTTCGGCCTGGCACCGGAGATCCGGCTCGGAATCTATGAAGGGCTGCTGCTCATGGCCGGAGCCCGGCTCTACGTGCATGTCGGCCCGCTCTGACCGGATCAGTTTGCGAACAACTCGATCGATTCTTCGATAACTTCATCGACGACATCGTTTTCCTGCGAGTTCGTCAAGTAGATTATGATAGTGTCGGAGTGGGGGATCACCATCCCCACCGTTCCGGTCGCGCCCCGGTGTCCGAACGCAGGAAGGTCATCGGGAGCCGAGGGTGGCGCGTAGACCTCCCAGTGCATTCCATACCATCGCTGGGGTGCCGTCGTGCGGGCATCCGGAGCAGGGTCCTCCAGGGCGAGCCGGATCGTCGCATCGGCGAGCAGCTCGCCTTCGACGCAGGCCTGAAGGAATCGCGCGTAATCGAACGCCGTCGCATAGAGCCTTCCCGCCGGACTGAACCCGTTCGACTCGTGCGGGCGCAGCGGGTTCCAGTGACGTTCCCAGCGACCCTGCGACCAGCTACGGTACAGGCTGGGGACGCGTTCCGCCCAGGGCTCGGCTGGATCGAACGAAGTGTGCGTGTCCTGCAGCCCGAGCGGACCGATCATCTCCTGCTCGAGGACCCGCTCGGCCGGCTCACCGTACGCCGACTCGCTTACGGCACCGAGAATGTCGGAGTTCAGGCCGGAGTAGGCGAATCGCTCGCCGGGCGCGAAGTCGGGTCCGGTGGCGCCCAGCAGGTCGACGGCCTTTCGCAGCGACCCGGACGATTCGTATCCGCTCGGCTCCGCCCCCTGCGCGAACCCCGAGCGGTGCGTCAGAAGCTGTCGGATGGTGATCCCCCCGGATCGCGGATTGTCGAATGAGGGCAGGTAGGTCGCCACCGGCGCGTCGAGCTCGATCCGTCCCTGTTCGACCAGCTGGAGGACGGCCACCCCCAGGATCGGCTTCGTCATCGAGGCGATCGGGAAGATGCTGTTCCGCTCCAGGGGGATCCGGCGATCGATATCGGCCCAGCCCATCGCCTGGTGCAGGACGATCCGGCCATCCTTCACGACGAGAATCTCCGATCCGACCAGGTGCCGCGCCACGACACGCGCGTAGAGTCTCTCCTTGAACCGCCACAGCCGCCGCGGATCGAGTCCCACGTCCTGAGCCGTTGCGTACGGGAACGGCGCGTCGGCGACGGGGGTCAGCTCCGAGCGGGGAAATCCGGGCCGGGAAGACTCTCCGGAGGAGCAGGCAGCGAGTGCCGCCAGGAGCGGCAACAGGGCCGCCCCTTGTCTGTGCGAAATGGAAAAGGCCATGTTCCACAATCTAACGTGGCCAGTGCCTCCACCGGACAGGAGCCCTCGATATGCCTCGCACGTTTCCCGCTGCGCGCTCTCGAACGGGGCCTGCACGAAGCCGGTGACGACGAACGTCGCGCCTCCGGCCGTGAGCTCGTTGACGGCCGACCAGGAGATCGTCGGACTGATCTTGAAGGACGGCACGGAACAGCTCTTCAATCCGCGAGGCCCAGTACTGCAGGACGGGACGTGGATCGGAGAGTCGCACGGCGAGACGGTCCGGATTCCCGCGAGCGATGTGGAACAGGTAGTGGTGGAAGAAGAAAAGACTGACGTGCTCTCGATCGCGGCGATCGGAGCATTCGCAGCCCTCGGAATCGCCGCGATCGCGATCGCCTCCGCGCAGCGCTGAGTTCTCGCCTTTCCGAGGGATCACGGCCCCGTCAGGGACGGGAGGGTCTGGTGATATGCCCTCTGGCGGGGCACGGCGTGTGCCGGGACCCGCGTCCCTTCCGTCGCACCTCCCGTCCGGTGATCTTGTAGCCCATGTCTCAGCGCACCCCTGCGTACCAGCGCTTCTTCGCGGAGCTGAAACGGCGGCACGTATTCCGTGTCATGGCCGTATACGGCGCCGTCGGATTCGTCATCATCCAGATCGCCGAGCTCATCGTGCCGGCTCTGCTCCTCCCGGAGTGGACCTACCGCTTCATCACGCTGCTGCTCCTGCTCGGATTTCCGGTCGCCGTGATTCTCGCATGGGCCTTCGAATTGACGCCCCAGGGCGTGAAGCGGACCGATGAGGCGACACCGGGGGAGCTCACCCGGATCATCGAAGCCCCCGCCGCGAAGCGCTGGCCGGCAGGGATCCTCGCGCTCGCCGGTGTCGGCGCCCTGGTGATCGGGGCCTGGTTCGTGGGCCGCAGTTCCGTGTCTCGCGCCGGGCAGGAAGCGGCCGACACGGCGGGAAGGGTCGATCAGGACGCCGCGAGTGGCTCGGACCGCGGGGCCAACCTCGCAGCGCTCGATGCGGCCGGTGGGTCCCGACCGAAGATCGCGGTCCTCCCGTTCGTCGACATGAGCCAGAGCGGAGACCAGGAGTACTTCAGCGACGGGATCACCGAGGAGATCCTCAACGTCCTCAGCAGGATCGAGAATCTGCAGGTGACGGCGCGCACGTCCGCTTTCGCGTACAAGGGAACGAACCGCGACCTGCGCGAGGTGGGCCGGGAGCTGGATGTCGACTATCTGCTCGAAGGAAGCGTCCGCAAGGCGGGGAATGACCTGAGGATCACCGCCCAGCTGATCGATACGGACACCAACAGCAACATCTGGTCGGACACCTACGATCGTCGGCTCGAGAACGTGTTCGAGATCCAGTCGGATATCGCCCAGTCGATCGCGAGCGAGCTCAGGCTCCCGCTCGGGATCGAGGAGGGGGAGTCGCTCGTCGTGCCCACGGGCGACCTCGAGGCATACGATCTGTATCTCGCCGGTCGAGCCGCGATGATGTCCCGGGGCCTCGCGGAGGTCGAACGGGCGATCGAGCTCTTCGAGGCCGCGATCGCCAGGGATTCGAACTGGGCCCCGGCCTGGTCGGGACTGGCCGAGAGTCGTGCCCTGTATCCATTCTATGCCGGGCGAGCGGGTGAATCTCGCGACTCCGCGGTATGGCGACGATCGCTCGAAGGCGCCGAGAGGGCGGCTCGTCGCGCGCTGGAGCTGGATCCGAGGGACGCCTCGGCCCGTGTCGCGCTCGGGAACACCTTCCGGGACCGGTGGCAGTGGGACGAGGCCGAGCGCGAGTATCTTCGGGCGATCGAGCTGGACGTGGACAACGTGGAAGCCCACCAGCAGTACGCCGAGATGCTGTTTTATTCGAGCCGCCCCGCCGATGCCGTTCTCGAGGCGGCCCGCGCCCTCTCACTCGATCGATCGCCGATCCGACTGAACGTCATGGCCTGGGCACTCTGGCTGAACGGTCGCAGAGAGGAAGCGCGCGCCCTGTACGAGGAGGCGCTCCGGAAGGACCCGGAAGGCCGCGTGCATTACGTGGCGAATTCTCTGGCGCTGATGGAGCTGCAGGACGGTCGATATCGGGAGGCGCTCGAGCGGTTCGGGTCCGTGATCTGGGACACGACGGCCTTCCGGCTGTCGGGCGAGGCGCTGGAGAGCGGAGATCCGACGGAGCTCCTGGCGTACGCGGATCCGATCGAGCGCTCGGGACGGTGGGTGCTGTTTCCTTCCATCTACGCATACCTGGGAGTGTACGACCGGGCCATCGACGCGCTGCGCGCCCATCTGGAGGCGCGTCCCTACGGCGGTCTCGGAGTCATCTGGGACCCGGAGCCGTTCGACGCCCCCGTCCACGGGCACCCGCGCTTCAGGTCCGAGATCCTTCCGCTCCTGAATCTCGAAGGCCGGGAATTCGAACCGCTGCCCGCGGACGCCGTGCTTCCCGACTATTGAATCGATCAGGAAGGGAGTCCCGATGACCGTCACCTATGCCTCCCGCGTCCGCGGATCATTGTTGGGAGGTGCCATTGGCGACCAGCTGGGCGCCGGAGTGGAGTTCCTTCCGGTTCACCGGATCCGAGAAGAATACGGCCCGGACGGTATTCGGGGATTCGTGCCCTCCTGGGGTCGCCCGCAGGGGAGGTTCACGGACGACACTCAGATGACCCTGTTCGTGGCCGAGGGCCTCATACGAGCCGACAACCAGGCGTGGCGGGAGGGGGACTCCGATCCCCTGGGGCCGCTCACCAACGCGCATCTTCGCTGGCTGCACACCCAGGGGGTGCCCGAGGCCGGGGAGACAGGGGTCGAGGGAAGGGGATTCGGCAAAGTCGTATCGGGCTGGCTGATCCGGCAGGACGTGCTTCACGCAGAGCGGGCGCCCGGCCATACGTGCCTGATCGGGCTGAAGGCGCTTCCGCGCGATCCGCTGGTTCCGGCCCGGAACGACAGCAAGGGCTGCGGGGGCGTGATGCGCGTGGCGCCCGTCGGGCTCGCCTTCCCGATCGACTGGAACCCGTTCGAAATGGCCGCCGAATTCGCCGGCCTGACGCACGGACATCCGACCGGCCGACTCGCCGCCGGAGCCTTCGCGGATGTCGTCTCGGAGCTGTGCGCCGGGGCGCCGCTGCGTGCAGCGATCGCGACGGCGGTCGCCGAGCTGTCCGACTGGGAGGATGCCGAGGAGACCCTCGCATCGATCCGGGCTGCCGTGGAACTGGCCGGTGAGGCCCGCGCGTCGGGGGAAATGCCGTCGCCCGAGCAGATCGAGATTCGGCTGGGAAGCGGGTGGGTCGCCGAAGAAGCCCTGGCGATCGGGCTCGCGTGCGCCCTGGTGGCCGAGGAATCGCATCGCACGGGCGCGAGCCCTGCGGAGAGCTTCCGGACCGGGACTCTGCTGGCGGTCAATCACTCGGGCGATTCCGATTCGACCGGCGCGATCTGCGGGAATCTCCTCGGGGCCCGCCTCGGCGAGGCTGCCCTGCCGCCGGACTGGCTGGCGGACC
>JARRPA010000250.1:0-3557 GCA_037383305.1 Gemmatimonadota bacterium
CAGCGAAGTGCCGATCGATGGTGTGGTCATCCTGTTCACGCTCGGCGCCACGGTGCTTTCGGCACTGGCCTTCGGACTCGTACCGGCGTTGAACGCGTCGCGGCCCGACCTCAACTCCAGCTTGAAGGACCGCGGCGCCCGCGCTTCCAATTCCGGTCAGCGACGCCTGCGGCAGGGCATCGTGATCGGAGAAGTCGCCCTGGCGATGGTGCGGTTGGTCGGCGCCGGGCTCCTGTACCGGAGCGTTCAGTCACTTCAGGCCGTGGATCTCGGATTCGATTCGCGTGACGCGTTGACCTTCCGCGTCTCTCTGCCGCCTCTCCGCTACGCCAGCGTGGAGGATCGGACTCTTGCCCTGAACAGGATCGAGCGGGAGATCGAGACGTTGCCGGGCGTAGAGTCGGTCGGGTCTACCCAGGTACTGCCTCTCGGGGGACAATTCTGGACCTCTCCCTACGAGGTGGAGCTCTCCACGCCCGGCGCTTCCCGGGCCGGAGAAGCGGACTATCGGTACGTCACACCCGGTTTCCTGGAGGCCTTCGGGGCCCGTCTGCTGGACGGCCGCTGGTTCGAGCCCGACGACGAGCGGAAGATGCGAGACGTGGTCGTGATCGACCGCACGCTGGCCGCGCGATCGTGGCCCGGCGAGAATCCGATCGGCCGGACGGTCGAGGCGGAGACCCTCTTCGGGTCGCGAAAGTCCTGGAAGGTCATCGGCGTCGTCGAAGACATCGTCTCCGAGGGACCGGCGATCGCCGGACGCGAGACGATCTACTTCCCCTACAGTTCGCAGGGGGCCTTTTTCACGGTTACGACCGTCGTCCGAAGCGAGGGCGAACCGACGAAGCTCGCGGGCCCGATCCGGGAGCTCGTGGCAGGTTTCGACGCCGACCTTCCCGTGTCGGGCATCCGGACGATGGAGAGCTACGTCGCCGATGCGACGGCCGCCGAGAAGTTCACGTCGATCCTGATCTCGATGTTCGCGGGAATCGCTCTGCTGCTCGCGGGGATCGGACTGTACGGGGTCGTTTCGGCGATCGCGCGACAGAGAACGCGGGAGATCGGTGTGATGATGGCGTTCGGTGCGGGGCGGCCGCAGATCCTCTCTCGAGTGTTGAGACGGGGACTCGCGCTGGCCGTGATCGGTCTGCTGATCGGTTCGCACGTCGCGATCGGGCTGACTCGATTGCTGGCCACCAGCGTGGTGGGCGTTCCCGCGAGCGATCCGATCACATACCTGGCCGTCGCACTCATTCTCCTCTTCGTGACGCTGCTGGCGAGTCTGGTGCCCGCGTCCCGGGCCGCCCGCATCGATCCGATGGAAGCCCTCCGTTACGAGTAGCGCCGCCGGATCCTTGAGCGATCCGGCCGGTACGGACGCATCGGGAGACTGATCTCGCGTTCATCCGTTACGGAGGCATCGTGATTCGAAACGTCCTGAAACCGACGGGCCGCACTCTGGCGATCCGTCGACTCGTCGCCGCGCCGTTTCTGCTGGCCATACTTCCGGGTCCGGCCGCCTCGCAGGAGCCGATCCGGGTTTCGATCGAAGAGTGGACCGTCCCCTGGTCCGATTCGCGACCCCGGGATCCGTTCGTGGCGAGCGACGGACGCGTATGGTTCGTCGGTCAGACCGGCGACTACGTGGCCAGCCTGAATCCGGAGACCGGCGATTTCGACCGCCACGACCTGCCGGAGGGAACGGGGCCTCACAACCTGATCGTCGCCGAGTCGGGAACCGTGTTCGTCGCGGGTAACCGGACAGCCGAGATTCAGGTTCTCGATCCGGGGGCGGCCGACGTCCGGCGGATTCCGATGCCGGACGCCGCGGCCCGGGACCCCCATACCCTGGTATTCGCGCCGGACTCGTCGATCTGGTTCACCGTGCAGAACGGGAACCGGATCGGGCACTTCCGGCCGGGCGAGCCGACGGGCGATTCGATCCGGCTCGCGACGGTGCCGACCGCGAACAGCCGTCCCTACGGAATCGTCGTCGATCCTTCGGGACGACCGTGGTTCACGGAGTTCGCGGCCGGAAAGATCGGCACGGTCGATCCGTCGACCATGGAGCTTCACGAATTCGAACTTCCGAGATCCGACGCACGGCCGCGAAGGCTGCAGCGCACCTCCGACGGCGCCATCTGGTACGTGGACTTCGCCGGTGGCATGCTGGGCCGTCTGAACGTGGGCGACGGATCGGTTCGCGAGTGGCCGGTGCCGGGAGGCTCCGAGGCCCGGCCGTACGGCATGGCCGTAGACCGAAGCGATCGCCTCTGGTTCGTCGAGACGGGGCTTTCGCCGAATCGTTTCGTCGGTTTCGACCCGTCGAAGGAAGAGTTCTTCTCGATCACCCCGATCCCCAGCGGCGCCGGCTCCGTGCGCCACATGTTCTACGATCCTTCGGGGGAGCAGATCTGGTTCGGAACGGACGCGGGCACCATCGGACGGGCGCGGCTGGAGGCGCCGGGGGCGGACGGGACGTGAGCTCTCAGCGAGAGCCCCGCGGGGGCGCCCTCGTCACCGGCGCATCGGCGGGCATCGGTCTGGCGCTGGCCCGGCGGTTGGCATCCGATGGCTGGGATCTCGCCCTGACCGCCCGAAACGAGGCGGCGCTGGACGCGGTGGCGAGGGAAGTCCGGGAGAAGCACGGTGTGCGGTCACTGGCCGCGCCGGCTGACCTGGCGGACCCGGCCGGTCCCTCACGCCTGCAGGACGAGCTCCGGCGGGCGGATTTCGACGTGGAGTTCCTCGTGAACAACGCGGGCTTCGGAACCTGGGGACCGTTCGGCGAACAGACGCTCGAGAGTCAGCTGGCGATGCTGCAGGTGAACGTGATGGCGCTCACGGATCTGACGCATCGATTCCTTACCGCCATGAGGGCAAGAGGAAGGGGACGGATCCTGAACGTGGCATCCACCGCCGCGTTCCAGCCGGGGCCCGACATGGCCGTCTATTTTGCCAGCAAGGCGTACGTCCTCCATTTCTCCGAGGCGCTCGGGCACGAACTCCGGAATACGGGCATCTCGGTCACGACGCTCTGTCCGGGGCCGACCGAGACGGAGTTCCAGGACCGGGCAGGGATGACCGACAGCCGCGTCGGCGCGAACCCGCTGATGATGGATGCGGAAGCCGTCGCCGACGCGGGATACCGGAAAGCCATGGAGAGAAGGCCGATCGTGGTGCCCGGCGTGGCCAATCGGGTCGGCTCCTGGCTGCCGCGGCTCATGCCTCGTTCCCTGGTTCGCAGGGCCACGGCCTTCGTCAACTCGTCGCACTGAGGCGCGCCTCCGCTCGGGGACGGCGGCGCGCCCGCGATCGGGCTCCGGTCAGGTCGTCGGCTTCAGCGTGCGTCCCAGCCAGTCGAAGAAGATGCGGTGCCAGAGCACACCGTTCTGCGGGGACAGGATCCAGTGCCCTTCGTCGGGATAATAGAGCAGTCGTGCATCCAGGCCTTTCACCTTCGCCGCAGTGAATGCCTGCATGCCCTCGGTCACCGGAACCCGAAAGTCCTGCTGGCCGTGGATGATGAGAATCGGAGTGTCCCAGTTCTGCACGAA
>JARRPA010000251.1:0-4535 GCA_037383305.1 Gemmatimonadota bacterium
GACGATTGCGTCGCGACGGGCTCTCTGAACTGAGTCTCAGACGACCGGGGCGATCAGGTCAGCGCATCAGGTTCACCTGCAGCGCTCCGTCGTCATTTCGCATCTCGAGCCTGTCCCCGCGAATCTCCCACGTGGTCGCGTTCTGAATGGCCGCCAGGAACTGGGATTCCTGCTCCATGACGCCCTCCCCCGCGCACATCTTCCTCGTCGCTGCGAGCGGTCCGATCGACACACGTGCCCCGTCCACCGTATAGGCGCCCGAGAAGCTGTTGCAGCCCGCCGACCCCGAGACGGTTCCGTCGGCGCCGAACGAGACGCCGATCTCGGTGGCCGATACGAGGGTGTTGACGCCGCCGCGGCCGTTGTTGTAGCCCGTCACCGTCCACTCTCCGGCCAGCGACTCCGAGCCGCCCAGTGAAGCCGAAGTCGGAAGCGGAACGAAGTCCATCGTGCCTCCGTCACTGAGCGTCAGGGTGAGCACGCCGTCGGAGCGCTCGAACGAGGTCACCTTGCTCAGCAGGTCCAGGAATCGCGCACTGTGCGAGCCTTCCGGGCAGGCGGACAGCGTCATCGGACCGGGGCGCATGGTGAGCTCCATTCCGTCCATCGTATAGCCCCCGCGCGCGGAATTGCAGTCGGCCTGGACGAAGTAGCCGCCGTCGGCCCGAAATTCGATCGTGTACGCATCGGACGGATCGATCTGCATCGGATTCTGGCCGGTGGTCGCCTGCCAGGCCCAGACCTGCCCCGCGGGCGTCGCGGGCGCGGCCATCTCTTCCGCCGGGGTACCCGATTCGGGCTCCGGCGCGTCGCCACCGCAGGCGAGAAGCGGAATCGCGGCGATCAGGGCGAATGCTCCGGACACGGTCATCTTCATGAGTGGCCTCCTTGTCGGTCGAGAAAGGGCGGGTACGGTCCCGTTCAATGGTAGCGCGGACAGCGCGGGCCGTCGAGGATCGTGGGGCTCGGCATTCGGTGGATCTGCGTTCCGTACTTGCGGGCCCGGAGGTACCGCAGCGAATCTGAGAGGTCCGCGCGGCCGCCTACTCGAACGGATCGGGAGAAGCACGAATGAAGCTCACTGTGAATGGCATCGCTCACGACGTCGATGCTCCGCCGGAGATGCCCCTGCTGTGGGTGCTGCGGGATCTCCTCGGAATGACGGGCACCAAGTACGGATGTGGAATCGCGCAGTGCGGGGCATGCACCGTTGTGCGGCTACTGCCAGTCCGGACAGATCATGGCGGCCGCGGCCCTGCTCGCCGAGACGCCCGATCCTGACGACGCCGCGATCGACGGGGCGATGAATGGAGTGATCTGTCGATGCGGCACGTACCAGCGGATCCGGGCGGCAGTGCATCGCGCGGCCGAACTGGACGGGAGGGGAGCGAGATGAACAGCCAGGGGACGACACGCCGGACGTTTCTCAAGACCTCGGCGGCCGCGACCGGCGGACTCGTCATTGCATTCCACGTGCCGGGGGCCAGACGCCTTGCGGCCGCCGGGCTGACCACCGACGACGTCTTCACGCCGAATGCCTTCCTGCGAATCGGCGAGGACGACACGATCACGGTTCTTCTGGCCCATTCGGAGATGGGCCAGGGAATCTGGACCGCTCTACCGATGCTGATCGCCGAGGAGCTGGACTGTGACTGGTCCAGTATCCGGGTCGAGCACGCGCCGGCCGCCCAGGCATATGCGCACACCGCATTCGGCATACAGGCGACGGGCGGATCCACCACGACGTGGTCGGAGTTCGACCGCTACCGCCAGGCCGGAGCCACGGCCCGGTCGATGCTCGTCGAGGCGGCGGCCCGGGAGCTCGGCGTACCGGTCTCCGAGTGCCGGACCGGAAACGGAGCCGTGACCGCAGGCGGCCGCAGTCTGCGGTATGGAGAGCTGGCCGCGATCGCGGCGACGCTGACACCGCCCGAATCCGTTCCACTGCGGGACCCGTCCGAGTGGAAGGTGATCGGGACGCCCACGAAGCGGCTCGACACGCCCGAGAAGATCACGGGCCGGGCGAAGTTCGGCATCGACGTTCAGCTCGAGGGCATGCTCACCGCCGTCGTCGCACGTGCGCCTTCTTTCGGCGGTACCGTGAAGTCGTTCGACGCGAGAGCCGCGAAGGCCGTGCCCGGGGTCCGTCAGGTGAATCAGGTGCCGAGCGGCGTCGCCGTGGTGGCGGACCACTTCTGGGCCGCGTCCAAGGGCCGCGAAGCACTCGAGATCGAATGGAATCCGGGCCCGGCCGCCGACGTCGACAGCGACGCTCTGATCGCCGAGTGGCGAGAGCTCGTTCGCTCTCCCGGTGTCACGGCCACGGAAGCCGGCGGCGTGGCCGCCGCGCTGGATGGCGCCGCGCAGACGGTCGAGGCCGAGTTCTCCTTCCCCTACCTGGCGCACGCCGCGATGGAGCCGCTCAACTGCACGGTGCGGATCGAACCCGACGGCTGCGACGTCTGGACGGGCACTCAGTTCCAGGGACCGGATCAGATGGCCGCCGCGGCGATCACCGGTCTGAAACCCGAGCAGGTACGGATTCACACGACCTTCCTCGGAGGCGGATTCGGCCGGCGGGCCAACCCCGCGACCGACTTCGTGAGCGAGGCCGTCCACGTCGCGAAGGCGGCCGGTGTGCCCGTGAAGACGGTCTGGACCCGCGAGGACGACACGCGCGGCGGGTACTACCGACCGGCCTTTGTGCATCGGGGCCGCCTGGGCCTGGACTCGGGCGGGATGCCGGTCGCATGGGACCACGACATGGCGGGACAGTCCATACTCGCCGGCACCTTCTTCGAAGCCGGGATCCCGGACAACGGGATCGACCCGAGCTCGACCGAGGGACTGGCCGACTCGCCCTACCTGGCGGAAGTGCCGAATCACCGGATCGGCGTTCACACTCCGACGCCCGGGGTCCCGGTCCTCTGGTGGCGCTCGGTGGGGCATACCCATACCGCCTTCGTCGTGGAGAGCCTCATCGACCAGGCGGCTCACGCCGCGGGAGCGGACCCGGTGGAATACCGGCGCACGCTGCTGGCCGAGCACCCGCGGCCCCTCGGCGTGCTGAACCTCGCGGTGGAGAAGGCCGGCTGGGACTCGAGCCCACCGACCGGCCGGGCACGCGGCGTGGCGGTGCACGAGTCGTTCGGCAGTTTCGTGGCGGAAGTCGCCGAGGTCTCTGTGGAGGATGGACAGATCCGGGTCCACCGCGTGACCGCCGCGATCGACTGCGGCATCGCGGTCAACCCGGAAACGATCGAAGCCCAGGTTCAGGGCGCGATCGCCTTTGGCCTCGCCGCGACGCTGCACAGCGCCATTCACCTGAAGGACGGCGGCGCGCAGGAGTCGAATTTCGACGACTACAAGGTGCTGCGTCTGTCGGAAATGCCGGAGGTGGATGTCCATATCGTTCCGAGCACGGATCCGCCGGGCGGGGTCGGCGAGCCCGGTACGCCGCCGATCGCGCCGGCGGTCGCGAACGCGGTATTCGCGCTGACCGGGCGGCGACTCACGGAGCTGCCGTTGAAACTCTGATCCGGCAGGAGTCCGACGGCAACGGCATCGGCGGGAAGAAACGCCCCGGGGCTTCGGGCCCCGGGGCGCCGCTTTTTCAGGCAGGAGGTTCGGGTCGGGCCGGATCCCTCACCAGGTCATGGCCGGACTCGTCAGATCCCGAAAGAGACGCCCCCGAGAACGGAGAAGAACTTGGTCTCGCTCACGTCGCCCGTTCCGCCCGTGTAGCGGCCTTCACCGTAGAGGGCGATCGACGGCGACACGGGAAACGCGACGCCCGCGCCGGCCTGGTACCCGAAGCCCGAGTCCGTCTCGCTCACATCCTCGCCCAAGACCTGGCCGGAAAACTTGTGCGCGAGCCAGCCCGCTTCACCGAACACGTACGGCTGGACGGATCCGTCCAGGCCGAACTCGTACAGGACCACGCCCATGACCCCGTAGGGATTCGTCTTGGAATCGATCTCAACGGTCGTGGAGCCCGAATCGTGCTTGTTTTCCCCGTAGAAACCGTCGATGCCGACGCTGAGCCCCGAGGTTCCGATGTCGAACATGTAGCCACCGGCGATCTGCCAGCCGGTCTTGGCATAGTCGCCGAAGTCACCGGTGGGGAACGTGGCGCCACCCGAGATATAGAACTGGGCGTGCGCGGCGGAAGGCACGGAAAGCGCGAGGAGCGCCGCCGCGGCTGCGGACAGGATACGACCGTTCATTGCCGACCTCCATGAAGTAGATCAGCGAACGGACGGGACCGGAAAAGTATCAAGGCCCGGGGGCCATTCGGCAACCCCTGAATTTTCGTGACGGCGCGACGCGATTTCGAGCGCAGACACGAGTCACCGGGCCGCGGCGCCGATCAGCAGGGCGGCGGTGCGACCTCCGAAGCTCTCGGACAGGAGGAGCACCGAAGGCGCGGTGACCCTCTGCGATCGTCTCGCGACCCGGCAGGCGGGAAGTTCGGGATCGACAGACCGGGTCCCGAGGGTGGCCGGCACGATTCCGCGCTCGAGGGCGAGTACGGC
>JARRPA010000252.1:0-3551 GCA_037383305.1 Gemmatimonadota bacterium
ACCGCCCCGACCTCGTGGCGCAGGGAAGGGACCCGAGCCTCGAACGGGCGATCGCGGTGCTTCTCGAGGAACTCGACCGGAATCCGCCGGTACCGGTGCAGGAACCGGCGCCGTGGGTGGACCCGAACGCGGGCGGCCCCTGACGCCCTTCCGCTGAACGCCCGAAACGACGATCTTTATCCGTTCATCCGGGCCGGCCGAGGCGGTGCGGAACTGTCGAATCACAGAGTCAGTAGCGCGGATGCCGACACTCGCCGAGCGAATGCGGGCAAGCCACGTATGGGGCGTGCTCGCCGTCTACCTCGGTGCGTCGTGGGTCGTGCTCCAGATCGTGGACGTGGTCAAGCAGAACCTCGGCCTCCCGGACTGGGTGTTCCCCTTCGCGCTGCTTCTGCTGCTGATCGGGCTCCCGATCATCCTGGCGACCGCACTGCTGCAGGGGCGGGCGCGGTCGGAAGCGGAGCCCGCTGCTCCGGATGCCGGCTCCGCGCCGGTGCTGACGGACAGCGGCCGCGTGGTCACGCCGGTCGAATCGGATCTGTCGGCGGGACGCCGCCTGTTCACCTGGCGGAACGCACTGCTCGGCGGCGGGCTGGCCTTTCTCTTTCTCGCCACCGCCACCGGCCTTTTCATGTACATGCGGACGAGCGGCATCGGGCCGGTCGGCTCGCTGGTCGCGGCGGGAGTGCTGGAGGAGAAGGCCAGGGTCGTCCTCTCCGAGTTCGAGTCGGACGACGAGACCCTGGGACGGACGGTGACGGAGTCGTTCAGGGTGGATCTCGCGCAGTCCCCGATGGTGACGCTCGTCGAACCCGATTCGATCGCGGACGCGCTGTCGCGAATGAATCTGCCCGAGGACACGAAACTCACGGAGGCCACCGCGCGCGAGCTGGCCCTGCGCGACGGGATTCCGGCGGTCATCGCCGGCGAACTCGCGTCCCTGGGAGCGGGGTACGTCCTCACGGCGCGGCTCGTGAGCGCTGTCGACGGTGCGGTCCTCGCCTCCGCCCGGGCTTCCTCGAAAGGCCCGGACGGTCTCGTCGACGCGATTGACGAGGTCTCTTCCGGCCTCCGGGAGCGAATCGGCGAATCCTATACTTCCCTGCGCCAGTCTCCGTCTCTGGCGCACGTGACCACTGGCTCGCTCGACGCACTGAAGAAGTACACGCAGGCCCAGGACGCACGTCACCAGGACGAGGACTTCGAAGCCGCGATCCGTCTGCTCGAGGAGGCGGTGCAGATCGATTCCACGTTCGCCCTGGCCTGGCGGGACCTGTCGACGATTCTCGACAACATCAACGGCAGCTGGGACCAGCAGATCAATGCCACCGAGGCCGCCTACAGGCACCGCGACCGGCTCTCCGAGCGTGAGAAGTACCTGGTCGAGGCCTCGTATCACAGCGACATCACCGAGGACTACGGACAGGTGATCCGGGCGTACGAATCGATGTTGCGTCTGGATCCTGAGGACGCGCAGGCGCTGAACAACATCGGGTTCGGCTACTGGCGGATGGCCGACTTCGAGAACGCGCTGGTCTGGTACCAGAAGGCGCACGACGCGGCGCCCGACGTGTCGCTCCACCTCGCGAACGTGGCCGTGGCGAACGCCAATCTCGGAAAGGTCGAGGCGGCCCGACAGGCCTATGCCGGCCTGGACTCCTTCCCACCGAATGCCACCTGGGACATGTGGTACGCGAACTACCTCTGGATGGTAGGCAACGAAGCGGGAGCCCGGGCGGCGTTCGAACAGGTGCAGGCCGACTTCCCGAACCGCGGCGCCGCGGTGTGGGCCGAGAATGCTCTGGGGGCGATCGAGAGCGTGCATGGTCGACTGGACGCCGCGGCGGCCCACATCGAACGGGCGGCGGATCAACACCTGGTCCGTGGAGCGCCGGACAATGCGTTTGGCGGACTGGTCCGACTCGCCGACATGCAGTTGGAATACTACGGAGACACGGTCGCGGCGCTCGCCGCGCTCGAGGACGCGATCCGGCGGATCGACCCCGAGTCGATCGCGCCGCTCGACCGGCCCTGGGGACGTATCGGCGGCTTTCTCATTGAAGCGGGGGCAATCGAGCGCGGCCAGGAGTATATCGAGCGTGGATGGAGCGAAGTTCCGGACCGACTACTCCCGTGGTGGGAGAAGTATCGCGCAGAGGACAGAGCTCGCATCGCGCGGGCCGAGGGGCGGCCGATGGAGGCGCTGGAGGAGTTGAGATCCCTGCCCCCGGGCGGTTGCATTTCGTGCCGCTACCAGCGCGTTGCCCGGCTGTTCGACGAGGCCGGTCAGGCGGATTCGGCGGTCGTTTACTACGAAAAGTACCTCGAGACTCCGTATAATTTCCGGCTCTTCGTCGACGGAAATCGGCTCGCCGCGACGCACGAGCGGCTCGGTCAACTGTACGATGGACGGCAAGACCTCGAGAATGCCGCCCTCCATTACGCGGCGTTCGTCGAACTGTGGGCCGACGCGGATCCGGTGCTGCAACCCCGCGTCCGGGCGGCCCGGGCCCGACTCGAAGAGATCGTGAAGGAGCGCGGATGAAGAATCGCAACCTCTGGCAGATCCTGGCTCTGTACGCGGGCGCGTCCTGGGTGGTGCTCCAGGTCGTGGACGTGGTGAAACAGAACCTCGGCCTTCCGGACTGGGTGTTCCCGTTCGCGCTGCTGCTGCTGCTGATCGGCCTGCCGATCATCGTCGCGACGGCCCTGGTGCAGGGGAGGGAATCGCCGAAAACCGTATCTTCTGTCGAGGGAACGACCACTCCCGCGTCGGGGAAGCCGGTTTCGCCCGACGAGGGAATCGCCGCGACCCGGAAGCTGTTCACCTGGCGCAACGCTCTCATGGGAGGCGGGCTCGCGTTCGTGCTGCTCGCCATCGTAACTGGCGGATTCATGTTCATGCGCGATCGCGGCATCGGGCCCGTGGGCTCGCTGGTCGCGAGCGGCCTGCTCGAGGAAAGGGCCGCGATCGTCGTCTCCGACTTCGCGGGGGAGGATCCCTCGATCGCCCGGGCAGCCACGCAGGCATTTCGGGTCGACCTGTCGCAGTCGGAGCTGGTGAAGCTGGTGGAGCCGGCGACGCTCGACGAGGCCCTCGGACGGATGGAACTGCCCGAGAACCAGGCGCTGACCGCCGATGTCGCCTACGAACTCGCGGTTCGCGAGGGATATCCTGCGGTGATCGAGGGGGAGCTGACGGCGGTGGGTGACGGCTTCGTCCTGACGGCTCGACTCGCGGATGCACGGAGCCAGGAGACTCTCGCGTCACTGCGCGAGACCGCCGCCAACGCGAACGAGATCATTCCGGCGATCGATCGCCTGTCGGGCAAGATGCGGGAAAAGATCAGGCACGCCTGGCACAGGCAGACAGCCCATGCGTCCTTTCCCTGGGCTCGGGTTGTCGTGCTGGCTCTGGCCACTATTGTCTTGCTGCGAAAAGATGTGCAGCTTTCCCTGAATATGCAAGCGCCCAGGTTCGCTTCTCCGTCCGGCACAACGATGCCTTTACCAACCGAGCCTGTAACTTCCGTGGCGCGGCCATCTCCAAT
>JARRPA010000253.1:0-9856 GCA_037383305.1 Gemmatimonadota bacterium
TCGATGAGGTTGCTGATCGTGATGTTGATCACGAGATATCCCACGGCTGCCACGAGGGCTCCCTCCCAACCGAGCTGCAGAAAGGCGAGGATCACGCCGTGATTTTCTGCGGTTCGGGATCCCCGGTGCCTCCCACGGCCTGTCGTATGATCCGTCGTGCATCCTCACGAAATCGCGTCGTCTGGCGACCGGTACCCGAACTTTCCGTATGCGTGTTGGCGTACAGGGGCAGGACCGCCTCGCGCAGGAAGTCCTCGATCACCGAGAGCGAGCGGCCCGAGGCGGTGTAGTCCGCGTAGATCACCTTGCGAACCCCGAAGGGTCCGACGACGGCCTCGTCCTCGCCGATCACCGACCGTCGGACCATGCGCAGAAGCGCGTCACCCGTCTCCTCGCCGAAAACAGGCAGATCCTGCCGCATCACGCCTGCACCGCCTCGGCTGCGGGCACGATCTCGCTCTCGGGCGTGACTCGCGGGCCCATCAGAATCGCGATCCAGCGCGTCTCCTCTATTCCTTCGAGGAAGATCTTGAAGATCATGGTCAGGGGGACGGAGAGGAGCATTCCGATCGGTCCCAGCACCCAACCCCAGAAGAGCAGGGAAAGAAATACGACGAGCGCCGAGAGCCCGACGCCCTGTCCGAGGACCCGCGGTTCGATGAGGTTGCTGATCGTGATGTTGATCACGAGATATCCCACGGCTGCCACGAGGGCTCCCTCCCAACCGAGCTGCAGAAAGGCGAGGATCACGCCGGCGGCGATGATCGACCCGATCGTCGGAACGTAGTTGAGCAGGAAGGCCAGCAGACCCCACAGGAGGGCGTAATCGACGCCCATGACGGTCAGCAACAGCGCGACCAGCGAGCCCGTCGCGAGGCTCAGCACCGTCTTCAGAGCGAGGTATCGCTTCACGTTCACGCTCACCCGTGACAGCTGACGAAGGTGCTGCTCGGCGGAATCCGGGAATGCCACGATCACCTTGTTTCGGATCGTGGACCACTCGAACAGGATGAACACGGTCAGCAGGAGTATCAGTCCGATCCGGCTCACGACGTCGCCGACTCCGGAAAAGATCCGTCCCGCGACACGCAGCACCTGTCCGGGATTCAGCGTATCCTGCAGGACGCGGTTGGACATTTCGATCCCGTGGGCGGCCAGCCAGGTGACCAGACCGGCCATCTCGACCTGCAGCCGTGCCTGGTAATACGGGAGCGAAGCGGAGAAGTCGATCAGAGAGGTGCCGATCACGGTCCCGAAGGCGGATCCCACCGCCAGCACGAACAGGACCACCAGAACGATCGCGAGCCACCCGGGCACTCCGTGATCCTTGAGCCACTGCATGGGCGGAACGCAGATGATCGCCAGCATTGCGGCGAGCAGAAGGGGCACGAGTATCGGTTCCGCGGCACGCGCACCGGCGATGACGACGACGAAGCAGGCTCCGGCCAGGAGCCAGCGCATAGCCTTCGAAAGGCGCGCTTCCCCGTTCATTCCGTGTACGGACCTTTCGATCGCCGTTATCTTCACCCATCGTCGGCCGCCACCGGCCGAGATCGGAAGGGGCACGAAACGGTACCCGCTATACCGGGTCCCAGTCAACGCGAACGACCGGAATGGAGCAGATGCGAGACCCGGCCCTGTTGCCGTTCCTGATCGGATTCGCGGACCTTCTGCTCGCGGTGATCGCCTCGTCGCATGCCATTCTGCGAAAGCGAGAGGTCCGGGCGGCGATCGGATGGGTAGGCCTGATCTGGCTCGTTCCCTTCGGCGGCGCCCTGCTGTACCTGATACTCGGCGTCAACCGCATTCAGCGGCGTGGCACCCGGATCCAGGAGGAGATCACCCTGCTCTCCGAAAGTCGGGCGGCCGCGCTGCCCCCTCCCGTGGATCGTCACGACCTTCCGGCCGTGACCCGATCGATCGGCGGGGTCGCGCGGGCCGTGGGCGAGGTGACGCGACTTCCGCTTCTTCCGGGAAACCGGATCGAGCCCCTCGTATGCGGAGATGAAGCGTTTCCGGCGATGATCTCCGCTATCGAGAGCGCATCTTCGACGATCATGCTGCAGACGTACATCTTCGACGTGGACCGGGCCGGCAACGAGTTCATCGAGGCGCTGGTCCGCGCGAACCGGCGCGGTGTAGCCGTCCGCGTGTTGATCGACGGCGTGGGGGCCGCCTACAGCAAGCCAAAGGCGACGCATGTGCTGCGCCGCCGCGGCGTGCCCGTCGCGGAATTCATGGGCCAGCTGGTACCGTGGAGAATGCCCTATCTGAATCTGCGGAACCATCGGAAGATCCTCGTCGTGGACGGACGCATCGGATTCACGGGGGGGATGAACATCCGGGAGGGATCGATACTCGCCCTGGAATCCGAATTCCCGGTCCGAGACCTTCATTTCCGAATCGAAGGGCCGGTGGTCAGACACCTGGCGGAGGCCTTCGCCCGCGACTGGGTGTTCGCCTCGGGCGAGGAACTGTTCAGCCCGGGCTGGTTTCCGCGTCTTGAATTGATGGGAGAGGCCGTCGCCCGAGGGGTTTCGGATGGCCCGGACGATGAATTCGAGCGGCTGTACAACACTTATCTGGCCGCGCTCTCCGGAGCGGACGAGACCGTCCGGATCATGACGCCTTATTTCCTCCCCGACAACGCCCTTCTCTCCGCCCTCCGAACCACGGTCCTCCGCGGTGTGCACGTCGACATCGTGCTGCCCGGACGCAGCAACCTGCGTGTCGTGGAATGGGCGATGCGGGGGCAGATCGACCAGGTGCTCGAGGCGGGCTGTCATGTGTGGCTGTCTCCCGAACCGTTCGACCACACGAAGTTGTTGCTGGTGGATGACAGCTGGGTCTTTTTCGGATCCGGCAACTGGGACCCGCGCAGCTACCGGCTGAATTTCGAGTTCAACGTCGAAGTCTACGATCGCGAGCTCGCCGGGCGCATGGGGACCTTCGTCGCGGACCGCATCTCCTCCTCCCGTCCGGCGTCCCTTTCGGAGCTGATGGAACGCAATCTGGCGCTCCGACTTCGCGACGGCGTCGCGTGGCTCTTCTCACCGTATCTCTGAAACCTCCCATCTTATCTGGAGGACGAGACCCCTTGAATGCTCCTCTCTTCATCGTCGATGCCTTCACCGATCGGGCGTATTCCGGGAATCCGGCCGCGGTCTGCCTGCTGAGCGTTGCGGCGCCCGATCCCTGGATGCGATCGGTAGCCGCCGAGATGAACCTCTCCGAGACTGCCTTCCTGCTTCCGGAGGGAAAGGCCTGGCGGCTCCGCTGGTTCACACCGACGGTGGAAGTGGACCTGTGCGGACACGCCACTCTCGCCTCGGCCCACGTGCTCCTGAACGAGACCGGTGAAGCGTCCGGCGGCCCGGCGGGCGAGCTGTTGCGCTTCGAGACCCGTAGCGGCACGCTCACGGCCACCCGGTCCGGACCCGCCATCTCCATGGACTTTCCCGCGACGCCCGCAGAGCCTCACGATCCCCCCGAGAGGCTGGTCGCCGCCCTGACCTCCGGACCCCATCACGTGAGTCCGGTCGCCGCCGGCGGCAACGGAGTGGACTGGTTGATCGAGCTCGAAGACGAGGAGACGGTGCAACGCCTGGAGCCCGATTTCCGGTCGCTCTCGAGCGTCGATGCCCGCGGCGTGATCGTCACCGCGGCGGCCGGGGCTCTCACGAAGCGGACACACCCGGAGGCGGATTTCGTTTCCCGGTTCTTCGGCCCCGCGGTCGGAGTGGACGAGGATCCGGTCACGGGTTCCGCGCACTGCACCCTCGGCCCGTGGTGGTCCGCGCGGCTGGGCAAATCCGACCTCGTCGGCCGGCAATGGGCGCCTGCGGACTGCGAACGTCGCGCCGGAGACGTGCCTCTGATCCCCGCGAGCGTCGATTCCGTGGTCCGGTCCGCGGTTCGGTTCCGGATCAGATCGCCGGAATCGCTCCGACCCGCAGCGTCTCCGGCGTCGATCGCTCGAACCGCCGAACGATCTCCCCGGCCGGCTCGATCCGCTGCACCCCCGCGCCGCTTCGGCCCGCCTTCCTGTATTCGAACGAACCGTAGTCGTCAAGAGAAGCTCTCTTGAGCTGCCAGATCGAACGCAACGCATAAAGGGTCCGCATCGGTCCCTTCGTTCGGCGTCCCTTGAGGAGTCGCCGGGCGAGCGGCCCGGCCTTCGTGCCCATCCTCTCGATGACCGGCGTCCGGATCACGGCCACCGGCGTACCCGTGATCCTCTCCGACCAGACGATGTCGTCCTCGTCCGATTCCACGATCGCCTGCTTGTACGCGTCGCTGGCTCCGCACTCGGTCGTCGCGATGAACCGGGTTCCCATCTGGACCCCGGCGTATCCGAGCCGGAGCGCTCTCGCGTAATCCTTTTCGTCTCCCACACCTCCGGCGCAGACGACGGGCAGGCCCAGGTCGGCGACCTCTTCGAGGAGGTCCGCCGCGCTTCGATCACCCGGATGCCCGCCGGCTCTGCGATTCACGGCGATCAACCCGTCCGCCCCGGCATCGACCGCCTTCAGCGCCCACTTCCGCTCCGTGATGTCGTGGTAGACGCGTCCCCCGGCATCGTGCACTCTGTCGACGACCCAGCGCGGATTGCCGAGTGACGTGACGAAGAAGCGGACGCCCTCCTCCAGGGCGACCTCCACCCACTCGACCATCCGCTCGTGGTATCGACGGGACGACTTCTCGATCAGGGCGTTCATTCCGATCGGCTGGCCGGCGGCTAGGGCCAGGGTGCGTCGGAGACCTGCGCGGAACTCGTGTCCATACACGTAGGTCAGCGAGATGGGCTGCACGATGCCCAGTCCGCCGGCCGACGATACGGCCCCGACGAGCTCCGGATTCGAACAGGGATACATGGCCCCGCAAAGGACCGGGACGCGGACTCCCGCGTCCCGGGTCAGCGGGCTAGTGAAACCGGCAGGGCTCAACGCCAGACTGTGACCACCGCCGCGACCATCAGCGCGATGATCATCTGATACACCGCATCGATCACGAACAGCGAGAGGCCCTTACGGGCGTAAAGGACGCTCGTGAGATTCACCGGCACCATGAAGCCGAACCAGACCATCAGGCCGAGCCACAGTCCCTGGTTGATGTCCATGGGCTTGGTGAGGTCGACCAGCATCGCCATGACCAGCGCCAGGAACAGGTAGACCAGGAAGGTGAGACCGAACGTCTTGCCCATGCTCTGCGAGTCGGCCTCCAGCTCCTCCTTGGTGAATCCCTGCGCCGCCATCCACGGCTTGGCGAGAACGACGCCGTACCAGAGCGATCCGAATCCGAACGCGAGAAACGCGGCGGCGATCACGGCGAGATAGTTGACATCGATGGGATACATCGGGCCTCCTGGAGCACGTTGTCGGCGCGAGTGAACCTCGAAAGGCTAGCCGGAATCCCCCGTATCGGTCAACGGCGGCGGCGGGGCGGGCACCGCGAGCCCGATCTGCCAGTCTGCCCGAACGGTCGCCACCACGTCCCCCTCCAGGTCCCGGATTTCGGCCCGAGCCACGCAGGCCACGGACCCCGAGTCGAGAACGGAGCGTTCGGGCGCCTCGGCCCGTCCCGTAGCGACCAGTCGGCCGCGGGCCTTCTTCAGGAACTCGACCTGGAGCCCGGTCACGATGGCCCGGCTTCCCGCGGGCAGGTCCGTCACCAGGGCGAGACCGCTGGCCAGCTCACCGAGGTTGGTGAGCGCGACGGCGTGAATCGAATCCAGGTGGTTGCGCACCGATCGACGGTCCCTCAGCCAGACCACCGCCCGTCCCGGCTCGAGCTCCCGGACGATCGCGCCGATCGAGCCCGAATACGGTGTCTGCCACCCGATCACACGCGAGAATATCCGTTCGCCACCGGGGAAACGGCGGAACCGGGACCAGTTCGCGAGAATCGCCGCGCCCGGCGGGCGGTCGTCGCTCAGGGCGACGGACCCGAAGCGAGGGGCGGCCCATCGGGGTGGAGTCGACAGTCCGGCGGCTCGGCGATCGTGTAGGTCATCGACACGACACGCCACTGCCCGTCGGCCCGCAGGAGGTGGACCGCATCGTGCCCGCAGTGGCTGAACGACCCGTCCACGTAGAAGTCGTAGGGTGCCCAGACCGAGGCGACGTCACCGTCCACCCGAACCTCCGGGTCCCAGATGCGCTCCGTCATGGGCACCGTGATCGCGGCGATCGATTCGAGCACGGCCGGCAGACTCCGCGTCCTCGGGAATTCCGCGGCCTCGCCCGTGGGTACGGCCGTGATCTGTGCCTGTGGAAGGTGGAGGGACTCGAGCCGCACGACGTCCCGGGCTCCGAGCGCCCGAAACAGCTCCCGGACCGTGGCCAGGACCTCCGTGCGATCTTCGATCTGTTTCTGTGTTCGCCGGAGGTCCGGCTCCTGTCCCGCGAGCGATCCATGCAGCACGACCACCGTGAGGACCGCCGCCGTCAGCGTGCGTCCGATGCCCTTCCCGGGTCGAATCACGGCGCGAGTTCCCGGTTCGCAATTTCGCCGGTCACTCTGGAAAGAAACTCGTCGAACGGCACGACGACCTGTTTCCGGTCGGATCCGTGCGCGCGGACGGCCACGGTCCCGGCCCCGAGCTCGCGATCTCCGACGACGAGAAGATAAGGGATCTTCTGCATCTCTCCGTCCCGCACCCGATAGCTCAACGTGTCGGATCGGGCGTCCAGCTCCGCCTCGAGTCCTGCCGCCCGCAGTCGATCGACGATCGTCGCCGCGCCCTCCGCGTGCTCGTCGGTGATCGGCAGCACACGTACCTGCACGGGTGCGAGCCACACGGGAAACGCCCCGGCGAAGTGCTCGATCAGAAAGCCGGTGAAGCGCTCCAGCGTGCCGAAGATCGCCCGGTGAATCATCACCGGCCGGTGCGGCTGGTTGTCCTGCCCGACGTACTCGAGCTCGAATCTCTCGGGGAGGTTGAAGTCGAGCTGGATCGTCGCTCCCTGCCACTCCCGGCCGATCGCGTCCTTGAACTTGATGTCGATCTTCGGGCCGTAGAAGGCGCCCCCGCCCTCATCGATTCCGTACTCACGACCCGTCCGGTCGAGCGCTTCCCGAAGAGCCTCCTCGGCACGATCCCAGGTCGCGTCGTCGCCGATCCTCTTATCCGGACGCGTGGAGAGGTCCAGACGGTAGTCGAGTCCGAGCGTGCCCATCACGACGTCGATCAGGTCGATGCAGGTGAAGATCTCGTCTTCCACCTGATCCGGCGTACAGAAGATGTGACCGTCGTCCATCGTCAGCATCCGGACCCTGAGCAGTCCGTGAAGGGTTCCGGACCTTTCGTAACGGTAGACGTTCGCGATCTCCGACAGGCGTTCGCGATCTCCGACAGGCGCAGCGGCAGGTCCCGGTAGCTGCGGGGCCGCGCTGCGTAAATCATCGTGTGACCCGGGCAGTTCATCGGCTTGACCCGGAACGATTCGCCCTCCCCTTCCATCGCCGGATACATGTTCTCGGCGTAGGTCGGAAGGTGACCGGACCGCTCGAACAGGGCCTCGCTCGTGACGTGCGGCGTATAGACGAACTCGTAGCCCCGCTCCGTGAGCAGGTCCTCGATCCAGCGGCGCAGCCGCATCTGGATGCGGGCACCCTTCGGATGCCACGCGACGAGACCGGGTCCGAACTCCTCCTGAAAGCTGAACAGGTCCAGCGCCTGCCCGATCTTGCGGTGATCCCGCTTCTTCGCCTCCTCGAGCCGATGAAGGTGCTCCTCGAGGCTCTTCGCATCGTAGAAGGCGGTTCCGTAGATCCGCTGCAGCATCTGCCGGTTCTCGTCACCCCGCCAGTAGGCGCCGGCTCCGGAGAGCAGCTTGAAGTGCTTGATCTCGGCCGTCGAAGGCACGTGGGGACCACGGCACAGATCGGTGAACGGACCATCGGTATAGGCGGAGATCGTCTCACCCTCGGGGATCTCGGCCAGACGCTCGAGCTTGAGCGGATCGTCGGCGAAGAGGTGCTCCGCCTCGTCGCGAGAGAGTTCACTCCGATCGAAGCCGTATCCCGATTTCGCGACCTCCGCCATCTTCCTTTCGATCGCCTCGAGGTCCTCGGGTGTGAACGGCTTCGGAACATCGAAATCGTAGTAGAAGCCGTTCTCGATCGGCGGTCCGAATCCGATCCCGGCGTCCGGATACAGCTCGCGCACGGCCGTGGCGAGCACGTGCGCCGCGGAATGGCGAAGCGCGTACAGGGCTTCTTCACTGTCATCGCTGCGCGTCACGATCGAGACATCGTCACCGTCGGCCAGCGGACGGTTCAGGTCTCGGAGCTCGCCGCCCACCGTCACGGCGACGGCCGCCCGCGCGAGACCCGGTCCGATCGCCGCTGCGAGGTCGGCACCGGACGCACCGGCCGGGAGATTCTTCTCGGAACCGTCGGGGAGTCGTACGGCAATCATCTGGTCGCTCATCGGCATACCCGTCGATGGCTGGGGTGAATGGCTGTTTCTGCACCCGCGCGCAACGCGGAAGGCAGCCCGCCCGCAATTGACCGCTGTCGCGCTAGGCGAACCTAGGGCCAGCGAACCGGCTCCACCAGCGGGCGTATCATCTCTCGTACTGCAGCGACCATCTCGGGAAGGCAGTCCCGACGAGAGCGCCGACCAGCGCGCCGGCGGCACCGCCGAACAGGCCGCCGACGAGTATGTTCTCCGCGTCGGAATTGTCCCCGCATTCGTAGTCGCACAGCCCGCGGGCGACAGAACCGACCAGCCCGCCGAGAATCGCCCCAGCTCCGCCTCCGATCGCGGCGCCGAGCCACGTCTGTCGACCCCGCGTCCAGACGGCAACGATCGACGTCGTCTCCGCCGTCCACTGGGACGCGCCGACCCCCGCCGCGTCGCGTGCATCCAGGTCGAGTACGAGAGATTGCACATAGACCCTCGCCACTCTTCCTTCCACCGCCGTATCGGGAGGTGCGAGCACGCGGACCCTTTTCCCCGTTTCCAGTTCCAGCAGCAGAAAGGCGGGGTCGCCGGACTGCTGGGCCGGAAGCGCTCCCGGCGCCATCGTGGCCGCGGCGGCCAGCGCGGCGATCAGGTGCGAGCGGTTCATGCGTCCTCCCGGCTCGGAGGTTCGAAGATCAAAGCCCGAATCCGAACGTGAGCGCCAGCGTGAACAGCCATGGGGTGCTGAGGTCGTCGTCGAACGCGGCGTAATGGACCCGGAGCTCCCCTCCGAGCGCCGTCCGCTCCCCGGTCGGAAAGCGCATGCCGGCGCCCCCGTTGATCGCGAAAGCTCCATAGTCCAGAACTCCGGAGTCCGGGTAGTCCCGAACATCCGGGCTCGGTTCGTTCGTCCCGATCCAATGCTGGCCCCCCGCGCCGGCGAGCAGATACGTCTCGCCGCCGCGGCGCAGAACGGGGATCGCGAACAACCCGCCGTAACTGAATACGTTCTGGTCCCCGAGAAATCCGAACAGCGCCTCGGGGCCAACGCGCAGCCAGTCGAAGTCCGCCAGGAGGGATCCTCCGAGGAGGACGCCGCCCTGTGTTACGCTTCCGGAAGACCCGGCATAGCCTTCCCACGTGGAGAGCCAGCCGCCGGTCCTCGCCGTCAGCCAGCCGCTGTGCCCTTGCAGGCGGTCCGCCCCGCGGTTCTTCATAGCCGGTGCCAGGACCGAATCCCAGTCCGCGACGGGGCCCGCCGCGGGGACTGCTCGCCAGCCTCGACCGTCGGGAATCGCTTCGTACACGTGCGTCCAACCGGAGAACGCCGAACCGACGATCGCGCCGACGATCGCGCCGGCCCCGGCCCCGATCAGGCAGAACACACCGACAGCCGAGGCGTTGTCGACATCCTAGAGGTATCAGATCGCAAGCCCGAACAGACCG
>JARRPA010000254.1:0-4611 GCA_037383305.1 Gemmatimonadota bacterium
GCGCGATAACGGATCTCTGTGTCTCCCGTCGGGCTCTGCGCCGTGGAGACGACGATTCGATTCTCCCGATCGATCAGATAGCTGCCGACGTTGCCGGGATTCTCTTCTGCGAGCGTCAACTCACCCGTGCTGATCTGCAGCCAGTGGGGGTCGAAGGCCGACGGGTCGCGTCGATTGAGTCCGACGAGCAGGGAATCGGGCGACCAGTAAGGCAGGGAAAAGATCACGGCCCGGACTCCGTCGAACGGCGTCACGTCCCGCGCCTGCGGTTCGCCTTCGCCGGCCACCGGGACCAGGTAGATGTGGTAGTTCTCGTTGCCGCCCTTGTCCTGAACGTACAGCAGGTGATCGCCGTTCCGGGTCCACGTGTATCCCCTCACGGGTCGAACGGTGTCGCGCGTCATGATTCTCTCGGCCGTATCTCCGGGCCGTCGAATCACGATGTTGAGCTTGCCCTGCACGGGCTTGAGGTACGAGATCCATTCACCGTCCGGGGCGATCTGCGCACTCGCCACCTCAGGGTTGTCGAAAAAGTCGCTGATCGGGACGATTGGCGGCGGGCCCTGCAGGTCATCAGGCGCCTGCACGGTGGAATCGCCACTGCACGCACCGAGCAGCAGGATCGCAAACAGCGAAAGGGTGAGTCTCATGAAGCTGCCTCCGGGCCGATTGTCAGCATTGAGAGCGCACGTGTCGTACCGCGTCCGGGGAGAAGCTATACGGTCAGGCAGTTTCCTGCCCTGTCCGGGTCAGCCACAACACCCGCACGTAAGCGATCAGGAACCACACGGCGAGCAGGGGACCGAGGTCCACGGAGCCCGCGTATGCCGGCCCCCTTGGATACGTGTCCAGATTCAGGTAGAGGAGCGCGACCGAAGCGGCGATCCCGGTGCCGCCCCAGATCCAGCCGAAGCGCGGATGCGTGAGCATCGCGAAGCCGATGAGGCCTCCGGCTCCGCAAATGAAGACATCCCAGGCTACGTCGATCAGCATCTGCACCCTGTTGACGGCCCGGTGGACGAGTCGGGCGACCTCTCTTGCCGCCTCCGTATCCGCGTCAGCGAGTTGCTCGACCCGAAGCATGTTGTTTCCCATCTGCACGCAGAGCATGACGGTCACCGTGGCACCGGCGAGTATGCCCAGTACGACGCCGAATCGCAGCGCGGGCCCATCGGCTCGGTCCGCGAGTACGTGGTAGAGACCGAGAAAGGAGAGGGCCAGAAGGGGGCCGAACGCGAAGGCGAGCAGGCGCCCCAGGTTGCCGGGGAGCGGCAGGAACGCGGCCCCGAAATACGCCGCCACCGCGGCCACGCCGCAGGCGGAGCCTGCCAGCGTCATCCGTCGATCCATGTCAGATGCATTCACTTGACCGCTCCTATGTCAGAATTCGACAGATGCATCCGGAGGCCTCGTTCAGGCTTACGAAGGGGGATCGTGCCGGGTTTCGGCATCATGTGTGACCGATTCCGTTAGGTGGAGCGGCGGGGACGTGCGGAGCCGTGCGATCGTCTCGCACGATCGGGACGGGAACAAAAGATGTCGGGAGCCCGAAGGCGGCCGCGCCTCTTCGCCGCGCCGGGCTCGGCCCGCTCAATTCATGAGGTTGGGCAGGGGCTCGGGACGCCCGTAGAAATAGCCCTGGAGAAAGTCGCAACCGTTGCCGAGCAAGGACTCGGCCTGCGAAGCCCGCTCGATTCCCTCGACCCCCACCTGCAGTCCGGCGGCGAGACCCAGCTCGATCACGGCATTCGCGACGCGCACGGCGCGCTCTTCAGTGTCCAGGTGCCGCACCATCATGCGGTCGAGCTTCAGCGCGTCGGCCGGAATCTCACTCAGACGGGCGAGAGAACTGCGACCGACACCATAGTTGTCGAGGACCATCGTGACACCTTGCGAGCGCAGGCGTTCGAGGCTCGACAGGACCCGGGGACTCAGGATCGACGGGCTCTCGCGAACCTCGATTCGCAGCCTCCCGGCGAGGGGGGACGGACCCAGTAGCGACGAGATTCTGTCGACCGACTCGTCATCCTTGAGGGTCCGCTCGGACAGGTTTACGGCAAACCACCCGTCGTGACCGGTCCCGTCCGTATTCGCCGTTACCTCTTGCAGGCGGGCGAGAACCCAGCAGTCGATCTCCGACATCAGACGGCTCTCCTCCGCGACCCTGAGGAACTCGGATGCGGTCAGGAGGCCGTGCTGCGGATGCTCCCAGCGCAGAAGAATCTCGACACCGACGCGACCGGACTCCTCGCGCGCGATGATCGGCTGGGCATACAGACGGAGTTGTCCGTCCAGCATCGCCGTGCGCAGAGCCGCCGCTCCGGAAGAATCCGCGGCGATCCCGACGCGTTCCAGCTCGAACGGCCGGCCCGACTTCACCCGGTGCGCCTCCTTGAGGCGATAGAGCGCGCCATCGGCCGCAGCGAACAATTCGTCGGCCTCGGTGCCATGATCCGGATACAGTGCGATCCCGAACTGGGCGTCGACCGTCAACTCGAGATCGCTCGAAAGCTGGATCGGTTCGCCGAAGATCTCCTCGAATCGGCGGGTCGCTTCTATCGCATCCTCTCGACCGTCGATGTTGGGAAGCAGGATCACGAACTCATCGCCCCCGAATCGGGCCACGAGATCGCTCTCCCTCGAGACACTCGACAGACGTTCGGCCACTTCGGCGAGGACCGTATCGCCCGCGGCATGTCCGAAACGATCGTTGACGCGCTTGAAGTCGCTGAGATCCAGATATACCAGCCCCACGGACCTCTTCTCGCGGCGGGCCAGAGAGAGTACGTACTGCAGTCTCTCGCGAAGGAATCGCCGGTTGGCGACCCCGGTGAGCGGATCCCGGTATGCGAGTTCTTCGAGATCCCCCTCCAGAATCTTCTGACGAGTGATGTCGCGGCCGATGACGGCGGCGCCCGTGACCTCGCCGGTGCGTCCGACGAGGGGAGAAAAGGAGAGAGATATGTAAACTCGCCTGCCATCGGGGTCGATCAGGAGATTGTCGATGGCTCGCACATGCTCACCTGCCCGGACCCGTCGCAGGATTTCGGAGAGCTCTTCGATGGCTTCCGGGGCCAGGAAGTCTCCGATGTGTTTGCCGATGGCCTTCTCTCTCGAGAGGCCGAAATGACGTTCGGCTCCACCATTCCAGGTCTCGACGGTCCCGTCCAGCGAGACACCGAGGATGGCGTCCTCCGAGGCATCGACGAGAGCGGCGAGCCGGCGCACCCCCTCCAGAGCACTCACATCGCGGGCGCTCGCGACGATGGCCGGTCGACCCCCGAAATACAGGGGTGCGAGACCGACTTCGACAGGAAACTCGGATCCGTCTTTTCGACGACCCATCACGTTGCGGTCGACTCCCATGGGTCGAGAGTCCGGATCCGCCATGTAGTCCCGACGATTGGAAGCATGGAGCACGTGCGCCGCTTCGGGCAACAGCGCGTCGACGTTGCGCCCGATCAGATCCGACCTCGCGTACCCGAACACGTCGGCGAGCGTGGGATTCACGGGCGCCCCGCCGCCTCGCGGAAGTCCGCCTCCGCTGTGCGTCTCCGCTTCGCGTATCGGAGAACCCTCCGGAGCACGTTTGCGTTCAGCTCCTGCTCCAGAAGCAGATCGTCGGTCCACGAGGGGATGTCGCCGGGAGGCGACTGCAACCCGGAATCGCAGGTGAGAACGACCCACAGCGGGCCGCGATTTCGACGGGCGACGGCGGCCAACGCCTCGTCATCGGTGTCGGCTCCGGAACAATCCACGACCACCACGTCCGGGATCGGCGTTCGTTCCAGCCGGTCCGCAGCCTCCGCGATCGTCGCCACCTCTTCGAGCTCCAGAGGCTCTTCGAGGGACTCGATGACATCGCGAAAGGAAGATGCGACCGGACGGTCGCCCGGTGGGACGAGCAGCAGGCGGAGTGTGTCGCCTCGGTTCCAGAAGCGCCGCGCTCCGAGATCGGGGTACTGGGCAAGAACATCCTGGCCACCGGTGTGCGCGTCGGCGCTTGTCACCGTTCCGTCCCTCCCGACACGAGAAGAAGGATTACGAGCTGCATCACGTTGCCGGCTGGCCGTGCCGTCTTGCGTACCTCCTCAATCTCCCGGCCGCGACATTCGCGCGCAACGCCTCGGGCAGGTTTCGGACGCGGGGTGACGGGGAGTACGCCCCCCTCATCGAGCTGACTCCCCTCGGAACCGCTCGAGCAGACCCCACACCAGAGGACGGAACGATCTCGTACGGATCCGGATCGGGGGCATCCCCGTCAGCATCTCGGTGCACATCGGTTCGTGCCGCGGCGACCGGGCGGAAGGCTCGGAGCTTCGCCGGGCGGGCGGTGGCCTCAGAAGGGCGGGGCGCCGGCCGGTTCGACTTCCGAGATCCGAAACACCCAGACGTAGTCGCACGGCGGAGAGTCGCGGAAGGGTTCCGGCACCTCCAGCACGAGTCCGGTTCCCGAAGCCCGCCACGAGAGCGCGGCGTCGCTGCCGAGAAGCGACACGGTCGCCGTGCCGGAGGGTTTCCAACCGGTCAGCGTCAGCCGTTCGGGAAGCCGGGTCTCTCCCTCCTCCGCCAGGTACATGACGTACAGGGCGCCGTCGGTACCGCGCGTCA
>JARRPA010000255.1:0-3496 GCA_037383305.1 Gemmatimonadota bacterium
AGGACCTGTTCCGTTCGGCTTCGGCGATCCGAGAGCTGATTCGAAGCGGCGGGCACCCGACGGTCGCCGACATCGAGGCGCATCTCACCACGCTCTATCTGCCCCAGTTGATCCGGCATGTGCAGGTGCTGCTGCACGGCATGCGGACGGCCGGCTCCCAGGTCTACCTGAAGGTCGGCACCTCGGGGACGGGCGGGATGGGGCTGAACGTGCCATTCACCCACTCGGAGGAGCGGCCGTCGGCGATGCTTCTCTCGAAGTCGAGCGTCGCGGGCGCGCACTCCGCGCTGCTGTTTCTGATGGGGCGCACGCCGGAGACGCCAGTGGTCAAAGAGGTGAAGCCGACGGCCGCCGTAGGCTGGAAGCACATCCGGTTCGGACCGGTCCGCCGGGGGGGCAAGCCGATTCCACGTGTGGACTGCCCGCGTCCCGTATCGCTCGAGACCGCCTTCGACGAAGAGACCCGCATCGAGTGCGTGGAATCGGAGGAACCGCTCGAGTCGGTCTACCTGGATGCGGGAGAGAACGGTCTGTTCAGCCTCGGCGAATACGAGACGATCTCGGCCCTCGGTCTGATGGAGGTGATCACGCCGGAAGAGATCGCCGATGCCGTGATCGCGGAGATCCGCGGGCGACCCACCGGCCGGGATATCGTGGGCGCGCTGGACGCAGCCACGATGGGACCCACCTACCGGGGTGGCGCGATGCGCGAAGCGGCCCTGCGCTACATGGAAGAGCTCGAGGAGAAGCACGGGGTCCGATCGATCGCCTTCGAGATGCTCGGCCCGCCCCGGCTCAGCAAGCTGCTCTTCGAGGCGGAGATCCTCCGGCGCCTGTTCGGGGGGGTTCGCGAGGCTGCCGCGATGGATCCCGACGCGACGTCGGAACGAGCGCATGAGCTTCTTCGAACGGACGCTCGACTCCGTTCGGACATTCTCTCCGTGGGAATTCCCGTGCTGTTGCCGGCTGGCGACGAAGTGCTTCGGGGTCCGCGTCTCGCGTTCCTGCCCGATACCGACGGCGAGCCACCCGACCCGGGGATCTGGGCGAACCGGGGCTGGGTCGATCTCAGAGCCGAGTCCTGGGAGCGCTGGAAGGAGCGCTGCCGCAGCTACGTGGACCGGGTCCTGGAAGCGCCGGGCGCCGAGCACGGGTCGGGTTCGGACCTTGACGTACGCGCCCGCGGCGGCGAGATCCGACCGGGTTCTCTGGCGGCGTACGTGTTCCGATACGAAGACGAGGGCGAGAGGATGAAGCGGTGACGGTCGAATCGACGGCAGGCTCGGGCGCTCCGGTGAGCGAGGACGAGCTCGAACGTCGAGGCAACGAGCTTCGGAGCGCGAGCGAGGTGTTCGGGCGCATCCGGACGGCGGTCGGCTCGCGTGTCGTCGGGCAGGACGCGATGATGGAACGGCTGCTCGTCGGCCTTCTGACGGGCGGCCACGTGCTGCTCGAGGGAGTGCCGGGACTCGCCAAGACACTGGCGGTCCGTACGCTGGCCGATGCCGTCCACACCACCTTCCGGCGGATCCAGTTCACTCCCGATCTCCTCCCCGCGGACCTGATCGGGACCCTGATCTGGGACGAACTGCAGCGCGAGTTCGTTCCGAAGAAGGGGCCGATCTTCGCCAACCTGGTGCTGGCCGACGAGGTCAATCGTGCGCCGGCGAAAGTCCAGTCCGCGCTGCTCGAGGCGATGCAGGAGCGCCAGGTGACGATCGGGGAGGCGAGCTGGCCCGTGCCGGTGCCCTTCCTGGTGCTGGCGACGCAGAACCCGATCGAGCACGAGGGCACGTATCCTCTGCCCGAGGCGCAGGTGGACCGCTTCATGCTCAAGATCCGGGTCGATTACCCGAATCGCGAGGAAGAGCGGGAGATCCTTCGCCGAATCACCTCCGACGACCTCTCTCCGCTCGACGCGGTCGCGACCCCGGAGGAGATCCTCGCCGCCCGTGCGATGCTGCCGGGCATCCGGCTCGACGAGCGCGTAGAGAACTACATCCTGGACCTCGTCCGGGCGACCCGGGAGGCGGGATCGATCGACCCCGAGCTGGGTCGTTGGGTCGAATATGGAGCCTCGCCGCGCGCGTCGATCTTCCTCGGGCGAACGGCGAGGGCCCATGCGTTCCTGGACGGGCGCCCGTACACCGTGCCCGAGGATGTGCAGGCGTTCGCGATGGACGTGCTCCGTCACCGGATCATGCTCACCTTCGAGGCCGAAGCGGAGCTGGTTTCGGCCGAACAGATCCTGGAGCGAATCCTGGCGGCGGTTCCCGTTCCCTGATGCCCGTCTTTCCGCTGCGCCGGCGCAGGCGACCCGCGCGCCGGACGATTCCGCTGCCCGACGCCACCGATGTTCGCCGGCTGGAGATCCGGGCCCGCAAGCTGATGGAGAACCGCGCTCTCGGCGCCTACGACTCCGTGTTTCGCGGGCACGGTGTCGAGTTCGCCGAGGTCCGGGCGTATCAGCCGGGCGATCCGTTCCAGGCGATCGACTGGAAGGTGACGGCCCGCATGGGCCGGCCGTACGTCAAGAAGTTCGTCGAAGAGCGGGAGCTGAGCGTACTGATCGCGGTCGATCTGTCGGGATCGCTGGAAACCGGGACCCGCGGAAGCACGAAGCGTCAGCTCGCTCTCGAGGTAGCGGCTCTGCTGGGTCTCGCGGCGACCCGCAACAACGACCGAGTGGGCCTTCTGCTGTTCAGTGATCGCCGGGAGCGGTGGATTCGACCCCGTCGTGGCCGAGGCCGCCTGCGCCAGCTGCTCCACGTGCTCGTGACCCACGAACCGGCCGGACGAGGTACCGATCTCGGCCTGGCTTTCCGGACGCTGGTCCGGGCGCTGAACACCCGCTCTCTCGTGTTCGTCATCTCCGATTTCCGGGCAACCGATTTTCACCGGGAATTGGCCGTGGCCGGCAAGAAGCACGATGTGATCGGGATTCAGCTCGACGACCTCGCGGAACGGGAGCCGCCGACGGTCGGTATCGTCGAGGTGGTGGATCCCGAGTCCGGACGCACGGGGCTGCTCGATCTCGCGAGCGCCGACGTTCGGTCGGAGATCGAGAGGCGATCGGCGGAAAGGGAGGCGCGTCTGGCGGAGATGTTCATGAGAGCCGGCTGCGATCGGGTCGTGCTGCGAACCGATCAGCCATTCGCGGCGGATCTCGCGGCGTTTTTCGCGAAGCGCGCCCGGGCGCGCCTCCACTGATGTCGCGGCCCATCTGATGTTCCGCCTCTCCCGTCGGCTCACGGTCACCGCCGGGTCGGCCCTCTGCGCCGCCGCGACCTTTTCCGGCCCGCCTCCCGCGAGCTTCGCGCAGGAAGCGCCGACTCCCGGACTCGAACGGGGGGTGGCTGTCGTCCAGCCGGACACCGTGCGGGTCGGCGAGACCTTCGCCCTCGGTCTCACCGCCGTGTCGTGGGATCGGGTGCAGTTTCCGCCTCTTCTCTCGTTGCCCGGCGAGCTGGAACAGGTGGGTCCGCCCCGACTCGAA
>JARRPA010000256.1:0-3474 GCA_037383305.1 Gemmatimonadota bacterium
GACAGGCGGCCACCACCTCCGCCCTGACGACCGTCTACCTTCTCCAGCAGCTGTCCGACTGAGTCCCCCACGAGGGTCGGGGCGATCCCTGCGACGCCCCGACCCCGCTCGAAAGACCGCTCAGGGCGTCTCCGGCAGGTCCATCGCCGGATTTCCGTCGAAGAAGTCGAAGGGCCGCAGCTCGAACCAGTGCCATAGAACGGGCATGATCGGCCAGTCCTCGGCCCGAACCAGGTGGTGCATTCCGATCGTATGCCAGAGGACGATGTCCGTACCGGTGATCGAACGGTCGGCAGCCGTCCAGGCGGGGAGTCCCATGCCCGGCTCACTGAGCGTCGGATAGTCGCCGGCCGCATAACGCTCGTCGGCCGAATACGGGGTGACCCACAGGTGGTGATCGATGAACCCGGTCCGACGACGCGGATAGTCGTCCGCCGACAGCAGCGTATTTCCGTTCATGCCCGGCATCAGCTGATAGCTCGTCCGGTATCCGACGTGGTTGGTCGTCGACTCGCTCGCGACGCGCCAGATGGCCGGCCTGTCATAGTCGATCGTCAGCTTCGCCTGGCTCTCGGATCGGGCGATAGTCTCGTCCACCACCCAGAGGCTGCGACGCGGATTGTCGTCCGGCAGCCTCTCGGACACCAGACGGTCGATCAGGAAGTCGTTGCGTGGGCCATCGACGTCCAGGTCGATCCGAAAACTGAAATAGTGATCGTGGTTGACGGCCACGATGTGGGGCGCGACGAACCGTCCGTGAGCGTCGGCTCGGACCTCGCCGGCCTTCGGAGCCGTCGCATCCGCCTCGATCGCCGTCTTCACCTCGGCGATTCCCGTGGCCCCGACACCGATCCGTATCGATCCGTTCTGCTCGAACACCCAGTCGAACAGGTAGTCGTAGTTCCCGAGCACGGCCGCCATTCGAACTACCAGGTCGCGCTTCGGTCGACTCGCTTTCGGATCACCGATGTGTCGCCAGGAAACGTCCCCCGCGACCCGCTCGAACAGGCAGACCATGTTGGAGCGGTCCATCGGCCGGCCATCATCTCCGGCGACTACGTGATCGAGGTAGACGGCGTGGTCCGGGCAATCACGACCGGGAAGTAGCGGCTTCGTCAGTCCCCCGGCGGCGAACTCGCCGGCATCGATGAAGTTCCGCGAGTGCCAGGCGAAGGACGGGTCCATGTAGGGCACGAAAATCTCCGACAGGCTGCTCTCGTACAGCACGGGACGGTCCTCATTTCCATCCCGGTAACGAACGGTGGAAACGACCATGCCGACCCGTGAATCCGGACGGACGTGAAAGCTCCAGTTCTGCCATTGCACACGATGACCATCGAGCGTGAACCCGGGGCCGAGCGGTTGACTCACATGAACGGGGCCTTTGGCCTCCCGCGGCGGACCGAGCGAGGCGCGATCGTATTCGGCCAGCGTCTCCGGTACCGGGATCATCCCCTCGTCCACCACTCGGAGCACGCTGCCATCCTCCATGTCCACCACGACCGTCAGTCCGCCGATCGAGCGCGTCCATGCGTTGCGCACGCCGCGCGGGTCTTCGCAGTAGACATACCCGATCCGTCGCCCCCGCTGCTCGTCCGTGCCGAAATATCCGGGCGGGATCGCGATACAGTCGATGAACGTCAGGTCCGTGATGCCGCGACGCTCCATCGCCGCGATGAAGTCGGGGTGCTCCTTGACCTTCGCGGCACCCGACCCGAACTCCCGCCCGAGCCACATCGGCTGGGCGCCGGTCAGCTCGGTCCAGGAAGCCAGCCGTCGGCCCGAGACGTCGATGATCGCTTCATGGGTGCGGGAGCCCTGTCGCACGACCGCGAATGCCGACCGCGAGATGGCATCCCCGGTCTCCCAGGCCCAGACACTCGACTTGTCAGGTTCCTGCAACTGAATTCGGGAGAACTCGGTTGCGTCGTCGAGGTGGCCCGACTCGGCCAGGACCTCGAGCACCGTCCAGTGTTCCTGCCAGCTCAGGGGGTCCAGCGGATGCCGCGGTTCCTGGGCCGCAGAGTGAGGTGCGCAGAGGAGCAGCGCCGCCATCCAGGCGGCGAGTGGGCGAAGCGTCATCGGATCTCCAGGATCGGGTCAGGAGTCAGCCGGCCGCCTTCGACCGAGCTGGACTCGAGGCCAGACCACGGTAGGCCGACACAGGCATGCGCCGTGAACGGCGCGTGCCAAGGGATACTCGAAATCCGCGAATCGCACCAGTCGTGGAAGCTGGCACCCTTTCCTGTGGCGGACCTTCCAAATAGCGTACTTCGTACCATTGGGGAGAATTTTCACTTCAGGGAGGACTTATGCGGTTGAGTCGCTCATTCGCTTGCGTATGGCTTCTGGCGCTGCCTGCGTTCGCAGCGTGCGCCGGAGACGGTGGTGCACAGTCGGAAAGTTCGGAGGTCCGGTCGGAGGCTGACGTCGCGTCCGATGTCGAGAACGCGCCTCCTGTGATCGAGGTCGCGGCCCGTGACTTCGCGTTCGAGGCCCCGGCGGAGATCGCCTCCGGCTGGACGACGTTCCGATTCCGGAATCTGGGCGCACAGGAGCATTTCATGTCGCTCTCCCGCCTCCCGGATGGCAAGACGGTGGACGACTACATAAACGACGTCGCGGCGGGAGCATTCGGCGTAGCCATGGATCCGTACTACAAGGGCGAGGTCGAGCTCTCTTCTGCCCTGGAGACGCTCGTGAGCCTGATTCCCGAGTGGTTCGGACAGATGGTCTTCTCGGGCGGACCGGGTCTTCTGTCCCCCGGCCGGGCGGAGGACGTCACGTTGAACCTCGAGCCCGGTGACTACGTGATGGAATGCTACGTGAAGACGCCGGACGGCGTGTTCCATTCGGCGCTCGGGATGATCTCCGGCCTGACCGTGACGAACGTCACGACAGGCGCCGCCGAACCCGAAGCCGATTTCGAGGTCACCCTCGCGAACTACGTGATCGAAGCACCAGACCGGGTGGCGGCCGGACCGCACACGATCCGCGTGCGCGTGATCCAGGCGCCGGAAGGCCTTTTGAAGCATGACGTCCATCTGCTACGGGTCACGGACGAGACCGATCTCGGAGAGGTCGTTCCCTGGATGAACTGGATCGACGAGCTCGAGGCCCCGGCCCCGGCGACGTTCCTGGGCGGGTTCGAGCAGCTGGAGGCGGGACATTCCGGCTACCTCAGTCTCGACCTCGAGCCTGGAAACTACGCGTGGATTTCGGAGGCGTACGCGCCCGAAGGTATGGTGAAGGAATTCGTGGTGGAGTGAGCGCACGGTCGCGCATCGGAAACTAGCCCGGCGACGTTTGACGAGGGCCCTGCAGATACGCGCAGGGCCCTCTTCCGTTGGTCTTGCTGCCGTGCAGACATCACGGAGCAGAGAATCAAGGTGCTTCGATCACGTAGTTCGCGAGGGTGACCTCGAAATCGGCTTCGGGTTCGGCGGCGCCTGTCGTGACGTTCGTCACGGTCAG
>JARRPA010000257.1:0-4702 GCA_037383305.1 Gemmatimonadota bacterium
GCGAGCCGGACGAGGTGGATGAGGCTCTGCCACTGCTCACCTCGGCAGCGGCGACCGCTCCGCTCGCCGCAGCGGCGCCGGGCACCCGGGCCGCCGGTGCAGCCCCCGCTTCGACCCGGAGGCGCAGGGTGGCGCCGCGGGTGACGGGAAACGGTTGTCCGACGAACGTGGTGACCGAGCCCGCCGAGGTCGACTCGATCACCCGCAGGCGACCGGTCTCGGTCTGTTCTCCGGCACCCGCTTCGCCCAGCACCACGAGTTCCACGCCCGGCACCAGGCTCTGTTCCCTTCCGGCATCGAGATAGATGTTCGCCCCGGCGATCTGCTGGACCTGCACCTCGATCATCCCTTCCTGGGCGGGAAGCGGCGTCGAGAAAGCACAGAGCAGTCCCAATCCGGCGAGCACGGCGAAGGCGACGGCCCGCATGGGGTCCGCGACCTTCGCCCTGACCGGCATCATTCGCTCCTCCCGTCCGGATGACAGTCCAGGCACTCCACGCTGTCGTACGCGTAGCCCGGCTCCTCCTTGTGTTTGTCATCCATCTCGACCTGGTTGTGCTCGTGGCAGGTCAGGCAGGTGAACACGCCGAAGTCGCTCGGCACCTCGTGGCACTCGGTGCAGCTCGCCCACTGGCCCTGGTGCGCCCCGCTGAAGATCGGGAAGTACAGCGGGTCGTGCTCGAGGTAAATCGCGTCTTCCCAGCGCTCGGTGTTGTGGCACTGCGCGCAGTTTTCCGGGAAGCCCGCTTCCACGTGATCCGGATCGGCCGTGTCGTAATCCTGCTGGTGACAGCCCAGGCAATCCTGGTCACTGGTCACGCCCGGAAACAGGGAGTCGAAGCCCGGCACCACGTGACATTCCGTGCACGGGATCCTGGCGTGCGCCCCCAGCAGCCGGAATCCGCCCGCGACCGACGGGTGATCGAAGGCGATTCCCGCCCCGAACGACAGCGTGTTGTGGCAGGCCTCGCAGTCGGTCGAGAATCCGTTCTCCAGGTGGTCCAGCGACGCGCTCTCGTAGGCGGCGGCGTGGCAGGCGTAGCAGTCCGGATCCAGCGTGCTGTAAGCACCGCCGGTGTCGTCCGAGTGGCAGCTCTCACAGGAGATCTGCAGGTGGGACCCGGTGAGCGGAAGACTGGTGCGCGCGTGCAGGCCGACGCCGGGCACGTCGTTCCAGGCGGCGGTGTTGTGACAGGCCTCGCATTCCACCGACAGGTTTCCGATGTGCACGTCCACGTGACAGAAAGAGCAGCCGGCGGCGAAAGAGCAGCCGGCGGCAGAGACCTTCGGCTCGGCGAAATTCAGCCCCAGGTGACAGCTCACGCACTCCAGCTCGGCGTGGCGCCCGGTCTTCTCGAAGCCGGTCTCGGCCGTATGATCGAATTCGAGCGGTTGCTTCGCGGGTGACCAGCCTTCCTGCGTGTGGCACCGCGTGCAGTCCAGCGGCCTGCTGGTCTCGCCGTGCGGATAGGCGACTTCCTGCGCGGAGACCGGCGCCATCGGCATTGCGATTCCGACGAGCGCGACGGCGAGGGTCGCGCGTCGCTTCGACGTCCGAGGCCGGTTGCTCCGCTCCGGGTGTTTGACGGGCCCACCGTTCATGCGCCACCTCCATGACAGTCTCTGCACTCGGACTTCAGAGGTCGGTAGCGGACCATCCGCCCGCCACCGGGTGCCGTTTCGCTCGGGTGACACTTCGCGCAGGCGACTTCGCGATGGGCCCCATCCAGCGCATAGCGCGCCCGATCGTGGTCGAAGCTGTCGATCGCGAATGTACGTTCCGTGTGACAGGCATCGCACGGTTCGCCCTCGAACTGTCCGCCGTGCGGATCGTCCTCGGCATGGCACTCCACGCACGCGTCGCGCGTCCCGATGCGGAATCGGAGGTCGGAAGGGGACGCTGGCTCCGGGTGGCAGGCCAGGCACGGCACCGCCACGTGCGCGCCCCGCAGCGGAAACCGGCTCTCCGCGTTGTGTCGCCGGACGTCGAAGAGCGCCGGGTACCACTCGACCTGCGTGTGGCAGCCGTCGCATCCACCTCCCTGCGACATTTCGGAAAACTCGCCCGCGTGCTCGTCGAGGTGGCACGAGAGGCAGTCCTCGGCGACGGGGCTGGGGTAGGCCCGACTCTCCGTTCCCGGTACGAACGAGATCCGGATCGCCGAGCTGGCACGCTCGGGACGCCCGTGACAGAGCGCGCATTCCGCCTCTGCGTGCGCCCCTTCCAGCGGAAAGCTCGCGGCATGATCGAATCGGCCCCGCAACGCGTCCTCGCCGACTTCGTGCCAGCCGCCGGTCGTATGGCACTCCGTGCAGGTTGCGCCCATCCGGCCGTCGTGTTCGTCGCGGTGGCAACTGGTGCAGGTGCCGTACGACAGGCCGGTAAACCTGAGCTCCGCGGCCGTTTCCGTCCCGCGCGGTGCGGAAGCGCCTGTCTCCCGTCGCGGATGGCAGCCCACGCACGCGACCTGCCTGTGCCGGCCGGTCAGCCGGTAGCGGGCTTCGTCGTGGTCGAACCCGGGCGGATCCTCCCAGCGCTCCTGCCCGTGACACGAGTCGCAGGAGCGGTCGGCGAACTGATCCCCATGCGGGTCATCCAGGGCGTGACAGGACACGCACCGGGTGTCGAGCCCGAGGAAGGTACGCGATAGAGCGCCGTAGCGGCCCTTGAAGCTGCGGACCTGCTCCGAGCGAACCAGGGACGACGTGTGACAGTCGCGGCACTCGAGCCGCGTGTGCGCCCCCTCCGGCGCCCAGCCGACCTCCGAGTGCTCGAACTGCGAGGGATCCCAGCGGACGAGGGTGAAATCACGCCCGAAGTGCTCCTTGTGGCAGCGGGCGCACCTGTCCGACGCATCCGCTGCCGGGTGGTAGCCCTCGCCAGTTTCGATCCGCATCCGCAGCGGAACGTGACAGTCCAGGCAGAGCGAGGCGTCGATACCCTTCGAGCGCAGCTGGTGACACGAGGTGCAGGAGCGGATCCCCTCGAGCTCGGCATGCACCTCCGACAGCTCGCCGGGCGAGATCAGTTGCGCCGACGCGGGTCGGACGTCCGCACAGACAAGCAACAGACCCGCGCACGTCACGATGGTAAGCCTCGGGATCGTCATCGGTCCCCGTGTTTCGCGAGATCCGTTCCATCCTGGACCGCATTGCCGCACATAGGCTTACGTCTGTCGCCGGCAGTGCGTTCCGGCAAGCTATTGCCTGAATGTATGCGGTTTGCCGGTCAGAATAGCCATACGTACCCGAACAGGAACGCAACCGTTACATGAACGAGCGTCACGATCAGCAGCACGATGGCGAGCGGCAGGTGCAGGATGTGCCAGTAGGAGAACAGCCGCTGGAACGGGAGCAGCAGTCGGCTCTGCTGCTCCAGGGCGAGACGCGTGCGGAGCAGGCCGAGCACCCGCTTCCTCACGTCGGCGGATACCGTGCCGCGGGCCAGAGCCCGCCGGGCGCCCATCATGTGGGCGCGTGTCGCCAGGTCACCGCGCACGGCCAGCACGAGCGCGTCGATCGTACCGCGCGGCGCCCGTAGCGACGGTCCGGCGAGCACCTCCTCCAACTGTTCGTTCGGCACTGCACCCGTGGCCCGGATCTCCGCCTCGAGTTCCCGTCCCTGCTGTTCGAGCTCGCGCAGGCCGCGGAAGCTGCCGTCCATCGCCTTCGGGATGCGTGAAAATACGTAACGCCCGAACACGCCGCTCACGACTACGACCGCCATGCTCCAGAACGCGATCGACACGATACCGCCGAATTTGAAGGTCGTATGCAGGAGGACGAGAAACGGCCCGAGCGTGCAGAGGAAGATGTGGAACTGGAGCCAGTTTCCGAGCCCGCCGAGGTTCGCCAGAAACGACACGCGCTTGCGCAGCGAGTACAGGGCCACGCCGATCGCCATCATCGCCGTGCCGGCGATCCCATAGCCGTGTCCTACGATACCTGAGGGCTTGAGCAGCTCGTGCGCGTCCGCGAATGCCCGGTCCGCCAGGGGAAGGCGGTAGTAGTCGATGCCCAGCTGGACGGCGAGAATCGCCACGGTTACCCAGATCGCCAGAAGCAGGGCCCCGAACAGCCGGCTACTTCTCATGAATCCTCGCGGCCGTGTCGCCGGCGGAATCCGGAACACGACTCGACGCGGCTGGCGGTTCCGGCATGCGCCACTCCGATTAGAGACCTGTCACTTCGAAGCACCCCGAGAATAGCGCATCGGGGCGCGCGCAACGACACCCAACCCTTGACCGCTCTCCCACGATTCGATTACCCCTTGGCGCACCACCGAGGCGTCCGCCGGCACGGGCGGCGGGTGGGCGATCCCGCGGCCGGACCGGAATTCTGACACCGGAAGGCACCACCACTTGCTCTTCAACTCGCTGACCTTCGTCGCGTTCTTCGCGATCGTGCTGGCGCTGCACAGCGCGCCCCTGCCCTGGAAGACGAAGAAGGTCAATCTCCTGGTCGCCAGCTACCTGTTCTACGCCGCCTGGAACCCGCCCTTCGTCCTTCTGCTGTGGCTCTCGACGGCGGTCGACTGGATCGTCGCCCGGAAGATCTACGAGTCGGACGGTCGATCCCGGCGGAAGGCGCTGCTCGGCGTGAGCATGGCCGTGAACCTGGGCCTGCTCGGCTACTTCAAGTACGGCGGCTTCCTGCTGGAGAACTGGCAGGCGCTGATGAACACGATCGGCGTCGCCTGGAC
>JARRPA010000258.1:0-3457 GCA_037383305.1 Gemmatimonadota bacterium
CGATACCATCAAACTCCGCCTGCCGGTGTTCGGCAAGAGGTGGGTCCAGCGATCGTTCATCAAGCAGATCGGCCACGAGCCGCGCAGCCATTCCCCGGATATGCTTCGCCTTGTTGCGGAAGAAGCCGGTCGAGCGGATCAACTCCTCGAGCTCCTCGGGGTCCGCGGCCGCGTAGTCTTCTGCGGTCCGGTAGCGGGCGAAGAGCGCGGGAGTCACGGCGTTGACCCGTGCATCGGTGCACTGGGCGCTGAGGATCGTGGCGACCGTCAGCTCCAGGGGCGTCTCCCAGTCGAGGCTGATCTCGAGGCCCGGATAGAGCTCGGCCAGCCGCGGCGCGAGACGGGCCGCTCGCTCTCGGCGGCGGGCGAGAGAGTCGAGGCGCTTACCCAAGCCGGAACTCCGGGGAACCTGCCTCCACCGGGCGCGCCGGCTCCTCGGCGGCAGGGGAGGATTCCGGCACATCGCCGGCGTTCCCGGCCAGCTCGCGCGGATCCAGCCCGAGCTCACGGGTGCGCTCGATCCAGCGGCTGATGTCCTGGAGGGTGAGCATGCCGACCAGAACGCCCCCGCGCGTGACAAGCACCCGGTCGTCGCGCCGACTGCGCAAGTAGGCGGCGACTTCGGCGAGGGAGGCCGACGCCTCGACCGCACCCGTTTCCTCGATCGGGCGCATCACCTCGAAGAGGGGCGTTTCCCGGCGGCGCTCGTGTCGCACCCCGGCAAGATCCGACGGCGTGACCGAGCCGACGATCCGGCCCTGACGTTCGATCGGACAGACGCCCGCATCGCCGGCCAGCATCGGTCCTCGAGCCATCTCGTGGACCGACATGGCCGCGGGAAAGGCAAGCGGCGAACCGCGCATCGCGCTGGCCACGGTCACGCCCCCGAGCCGCACTCGCACGCGGTCGTACCGGGCCGCGGCGGCCGCCGCACTGTTGAGAAACCAGCCGAGCAGCATCATCCAGGCGCCCGATATCTGCCCGCCCTGCAACCCCGCGATCCGGAAGCTCGCGAGGAACAGCATCAGGCCGCCGAGGATCAGCGCCCAGCCGAACGCCCGGCCCACGAATGTGGCGATGCGGGTGGCGACGCCGAGGTTGCCTGTGAGACGCCAGATCAACGCCCGAAGGATGCGACCCCCGTCCAGGGGAAAGGCCGGTACCATGTTGAACAGCGCGAGAACCATGTTCAGCCATGCGAGGGTTCCACCCACGACGGCGAGCGTCTCGAGTCCGATCGCGCCGCCCGCCAGGTCCAGCAGGCCGAAGAGGCCGGCGAGGGTCAGACTGGCGAGAGGACCGGCGATCGTGAGGGCGAACTCGTCGCCGGGCGTGCGGGCCTCCATCGTCATCTCGGCGACGCCGCCGAAAATGAAGAGCGTGATTCCCCGCACCGGGACTCCCCGCGAACGTGCGACCACCGAGTGCGCGAGCTCGTGGAGCAGCACCGAAAGGAACAGCAGCAGAGCGGCCACCCCGCCGATCACCAGGTAGTAGAGCCTGCCCTGGCCGGGCAATTCGGCCGGAAGTCTCCATGCTGCGAACGTCCACGCGACCAGGGCGAAAACGACGAACCACGAGGCGTCGATCCGGATCGGGAACCCGAACCACTTCCCGACACCGAATCCCCCGAGCCTCACGCGATCGGCTCCGGAAGGGCCCTGCGCTCGAGATGCGCGGGCGGCTCATCCATATGCACGCCGAGCCAGCGGCGCCACCAGGGAACCCGGCGCCGCACGACCACCCAGAGGCGGCCGCCCGCCAGGTTCCGGACGCCGACGAAGGCCCGGGCCACGTCGGCGGGCACGTCCAAGGAGTAGCGATCGCCCCGCCAGTCGAACCGGGCCCGCCGCTCCCCGGCCGCGGCGATGCACTCCACGAACGTCTCCCCTTCGATCCGAACCGCGCCGTCGGAGTCCGCGACCACCGCTCGATAGAAGTCCGGGTCAAAGGGCAGCCCTGCGTGGCGCTGAAAGTTCTGTTCCGCCGCCCAGTCGAACTCCTCCAGGCCGAATTCGGCTGCGGCCGCTTCCCGGTGATGAAGGATCTCGTGGACGATCGTCTCCCAGAGCTCCGCCTCCCAGTCGAACATCGAGTCTTCGGCGGCGAGATTCTGGAATGAACCGTAGTGGAGGACGATGCGGGACTGCGTGTCGCCGAGCCCACCGGTACCGTCGGGCCACTCCTCGGTCAGGCACTCGCCCATCGTCCAGATCCCCGGCAGGGTCGGGTGGCCCGGGGCGTCGTCCTCGACAATCAGGCCCACGACCCCCTCCCGGAATTCGGAGGGAATTTCCTCGAACATCCGTCCTGCCACGTCGCGGAACCGCCGCGGGTTCATTTTGCGTTCCCGTCCGCGAGACCCCGGTGCACGCCCAGGTACCAGAGCAGAGGCATCGCCTCCTCTTCACCGGTGGCAGCGGTCGCCACGACACGCGCGATGAAGATCGTATGATCGCCTGCCGGCACCGTTCGCTCGACCACGCACTCGCAGGTCGAGATCGCTCCGGGGAGCAGCGGCAGGCCGGATCCACCGGCTTCCCACGAGAGCCCGTCGAACTTGTGCTCTCCGGTACCCGCGAATCGCTCGGAGAGCGAACGGTGCTCCGCGCCGAGCACGTTGATCGCGTAGCGACCCGACGCGGCGATCGCCTCGTGAGTGCGGGAGCCGGTGCCGATGCACACGAGGACCAGCGGCGGATCGAGTGATACCGAGCAGACGGAGGTGGCGGTCAGTCCGGCCGGAGAGCCTTCTCGGTCTAGCGCGGTGATGACCGTGATCCCTCCCGCCAGGCGAGCCAGTGCGCGCTTGAAATCATCGGCGTCCACGCCGCGGGACGGTCCCGCCGGCGTCTCAGGGCTCGATCTCTGGTTCTCTATCGTTCGTCTCCCTTTGCGATTCAATACGATATACCCGCAGTCCGGAGTACATATCGGCGACGAACAAGCTCCCCTTGAGGGTCCGCGCGCCGCGGGCCAGCGAGCGGCCGGGTCTGCCCGCGAACCAGGCGCCGGTCGGGGCCGCGGCCGTTTCCCGACCCTGTCGATAGAGGTCTCCCCGCATCTCGCCGCCCACGTCCAGCCGGCGAACTCCGCCCGTCCCGAATGCCGTTGTGAGCCGCTCGGCTCGCGCGTCCACCTCGAGATCGCGTACACCCGCGTCGGGAACACGATACCAGGCGCGCTCCGCCGGACGGGAGAGATCCGTCAGGTCGATAAGCCTCACGCCGCCCCGGGGTCCCCGGTCGCATGCCGGACAGCCCTCGATCGACTCTCCGACCAGGAGCCACTCGCGCCAGCGGTGCACCCGAAGGGCTCGAATCTGTTCGGCCGATATTCCCGGGGAAGAGAAGGGATCGAAGTTCCGGACTTCGGCCACGAGCACGGGTGCGGCGTCCGTGCCGCCACGAATCCCCGCACCGACATCGAGAATCGCCACTCCGTCGGCCCAGCGCGC
>JARRPA010000259.1:0-3456 GCA_037383305.1 Gemmatimonadota bacterium
TCCGTAGCGCCCAGCTGCTGGAGGAAACGCGCAGACTTGCGGTGACGGATCCGCTGACGGGGCTCCACAATCGTCGGCATTTCACCCGACAGCTGGACGAGAACGTTCGACGATCGGCCCGGTATGGGGAGCGGCTCGCCCTCGTCCTCCTGGACGTGGATTTTTTCAAGACCGTGAACGACCGTTTCGGACACCAGGTCGGCGATCGCGCCCTGCAGTTGCTGGCCGGCACTCTGGCCGAGGCCGTCCGCGAAACCGATCAGACAGCCCGTATCGGGGGCGAGGAATTCGCCCTTCTCCTGCTTCGCTGCGACCGTGAGCTGGCCCTCAGCATCTCCGAGCGGGTCCGCTCACAGATCCGGGAGCTGGTGATCGAGGAACTGCCGGACGTGGACATGGACCTGTCCGCGTCCGTGGGAGTAGCATTCTTTCCGGATGATGGAGCGGACCCAAAGACGCTGATGCGAGTCGCCGACGACGCCCTCTATCGGGCGAAGCGCCGAGGGCGCGACCAGGTGGTCCTCGCGTCGGAGCTCGGAGGCATCGAATGAAGGAACCTCTTTCGAACCAGCATTGCGTACCCTGCCGTGGAGGCGTGCCGCCCCTCGAAGGCGCCGAGCTCCAGGATCTGCTGGAACGGCTGAACGGCGACTGGAAGGTCATCGACGGCCACCATCTATGGAAGCGATTCGACTTTCCGGACTTCGTCACGGCACTCGATTTCGTGAACCGGGTGGGAGAAGAGGCGGAGCGCGAAGGCCACCACCCCGACATGCACCTGTCCTGGGGTCGTGTCGACGTCGAGATCTGGACGCACAAGATCGACGGTCTCACCGAGAGCGACTTCATCCTGGCAGCCCGAATCGACCACCTCTGACGGGACCGAATCCCTGGTTTCGCGGAACGCCGATCCGAAGCGCATCCTCTTTCTCGACTCCTGGCTGCGCGACCGTTCCCTGGGCAGCGGCTCGGCGGTTGCGATCGCCGGTCTGCGTGACGGGCTCGAGACCCTGGGCCACGCTGTCGAGACGCTTCGCCCGGAGAAGGCGCACTCGTCGTTGGACCTTACCCGCCTCTCCTACAACCTCGAACTACCGCGCCGGCTCGCCGCGATCGGAAAGGCCGATCTCGTGGTCGGGTTCGACTTCGATGGCGGCCTCCTGCCCGCGCGCGTCCGCCCCTCTCGCTACGTCGTCGCTCTCAAGGGCGTGATGGCCGACGAGGCCCGCTTCGAGACCGGAAGAGAGCAACGCCGATTCGAGCGTCTCTCCCGCATCGAGGCCCGCAACGCGAGGTCGGCCGACGTCGTCGTCTGCACGAGCGAATACAGTGCCTCACAGGCAAATCGGTTCTACGGAATCGGACGCGAACGGATTCGAATCATACCGGAGGGAATTCGGGCGGCGAACTGGACCGGCGTTGCGGATCGAGCCCTCGCCGGACGCGCCTCGCGGGGCGGAGGACCGGTGATTCTCAGCGTGGCCCGGCAGTACCGCCGGAAGAACACTCGCAGTCTTCTGAGGGCGTTCGCCGCGGTACGCAGCACGCACCCGCAGGCAGTGCTTCGAATCGTGGGCGAGGGACCCGAGCTCCCGGAGCTGCGATCCCGGGCTCATGACCTCGGCATCGCGGGCGCCGTGAGCTTCGTGGGTTCGGTAGACGGCCTGGATTCGCTGCAGAGAGAGTACACCAGGGCCGATATCTTCTGTCTTCCGAGTCTGCAGGAGGGCTTCGGGATCGTCTTCCTGGAGGCGATGGCCGCCGGCCTTCCGATCGTCGCGGCGCGAGCCGGGGCCGTACCCGAGGTGGCGCCCGATGCAGAGTTGTCACGGCTCGTGCCCCCGGACGACGATGAAGCCCTGGCGGAGGCGTTGCGGCAGCTCGTCGATTCGCCGGATGAGCGCCTTCGGCTGGGAGCGGCGGGAATGAGGCGGTGGCCGGCCTACGACTGGCCGAAGGTAGCACGCCGCTTTCTGGCGGCCTGCCTGCCCGGGGGCGATCCGAACGTCCCTCTTTGACGGCAGATCCGGAGACGGGTTGCTGTCCGGAAGGGTCTTGTCCGATATTGCGCGGTCATATCTTCGGCTGACGGCGGCACCTCGCGCGCCGGAACATCACTGAGCCCAGGCAAGGCAGCAGACTCCATGACCGATCTTTCGCACTCCCCGCCTGCAAGCGGTTCCGAGCGATACGACAAGCAGTTCTTCGGGCATCCCCGAGGACTCTCGACGCTGTTCTTCACGGAGATGTGGGAGCGGTTCAGCTACTACGGCGGACGAGCACTCCTCATCCTGTTCATGACCGCGTCGATCGCCGAGGGCGGCCTCGGCATGGATGCCGCGACCGCGGCGCCGATCTACGGCATCTACGTGGCGGCGGTCTACCTGTTCGCCATGCCCGGGGGGTGGATCGCCGACCGGCTGATGGGTCAGCGAAACTCCGTGCTGTGGGGTGGAGTCCTGATCGCCGCGGGGAATTTCTCGCTCGCCACGCCCGGTCTCGTCTTCTTCTATCTCGGCCTCGCCCTGATCGTGCTCGGCACCGGGCTGTTGAAGCCGAATGTCAGCGCGATCGTCGGCGATCTGTACCCGGAAGGCGGCGCACGCAGGGACGCCGGGTTCTCGATCTTCTACATGGGGATCAATATCGGCGCCTTCATCGCGCCGCTGATCTGCGGTTACCTCGGCGAGAAGATCAACTGGCATTTTGGTTTCGCCGCCGCGGGAATCGGTATGACGCTCGGGCTGATCCAGTACCGCTACGGTTTCAAGTTCCTCGGCGATGCCGGAGCGCTGAAGGACGAGGCGCGGTCGAGCCGAAGCGATGCTCTGCGGATGGCGGGCCTCGGGATCGCCGCCGTTCTGGCGATCGCCGCCCTGCTCTACTGGCTGGGGAACGCGGGTGTTATCAACATCACGATTCAGAGCGCGGCGCAGGCCACGGGCGTGATCATTCTCGGTGTGGCGATTCTTTTCTTCGCTTCCGTGCTCGCCTTCGGCCATCTGGAGTCGATCGAGAAGAAGCGGGTCGTCGTGATCTTCTTTCTCTTCATCGGCGCCGCGATCTTCTGGGCCGGATTCGAGCAGGCGGCTTCTTCCCTGAATCTGTTCGCCGACCAGCGAACGGACCGGATGATCTTCGGCTGGGAAGCGCCCACCACCTGTCTGCAGTCTGTGAACCCGCTGTTCATCATCTCGCTGGCTCCGGTGTTCGCATGGCTGTGGGTCTGGCTGGGCCGCCGCGACCCATCGATCCCGGTTAAGTTTGGCCTCGGGCTGGTCCTGCTCGGGATGGGCTTCTTCGTGGTCGCATGGGCCGCGACCTACACGACGCCGGAGATGGCCGAGAGCTCGGCGCTTGGCGTCTCCCCCGCCTGGCTGATCGCCACGTACTTTTTGCACACCTGCGGCGAACTATGCCTGAGTCCGGTGGGGCTGAGCAGCATCACCAAGCTGT
>JARRPA010000260.1:0-7403 GCA_037383305.1 Gemmatimonadota bacterium
GATCCGTGACCCCGAATAAAGGGGTAGACCATCCGCATCGCGATCGATGCGATGCTCGCCAATCCGCTGCGTACATTCCTTTCGATTCCGGGGGTCGTCACAGGGGCGGCGGCGCTCGTCGTCGGCCTGGTATTCGAAACCTGGCCCGCGAGGAGAGCGGCCGGGCTGTCGCCGGTGAAGGCCCTGAGAGACGAATAGCCGCCAGCCACCGTGCCTCCCTTCCCTATACCGTCTCCCGGCCCTACCGTGGTCATCGAATCACCCGTGAACTGAAATCGGGAGGCAGAAATGACGAATGATCTCGGGACTCGACCCTTCTCCCTGCTGCTGATCGCCGCGGCCGGAGTACTGTCGGCTTCGACTCCGGCGTTCGCCCAGACCGACGAGGTCGAGGGCCTGCGGGGCGACATGATCCGCGATGTCACCGAGCTGGAGGGCAAGTACGTGTCGCTGGCGGAGGCGATGCCGGCGTCGACCTGGAACTGGCAGCCGATGGAAGGCGTGCGATCCGTGGGAGAGGTCTTCTGCCACATCGCCGGGGCAAATTACGGAATCCCCGGCTTCTTCGGCGTCGATCGCCCGGCCGATGCCGTCGACGTCGAGACCGTTTGCGCCGACACCGACCCGGTCCGGAATCGGGCTGGCGCGATCGACGCTCTGCGCCGCTCCTTCGCCTTCGCCCGCGATGCCATCGCAGCGGTCCCGGATGAACGCCTGGGCGAGGCGACGAAGCTGTTCGGACGCGACACGACGAACCGGGCCGCGATGCTCCTCTACGTCACCCACATGCACGAGCACCTGGGTCAGGCGGTGGCCTACGCCCGTTCGAACGGAGTGGTGCCGCCATGGAGTGCCGGCGGCTGACGCTCTCGAATCTGCGAAGCGCCGCGCTGATCGCGCTCGTTTTCGCAGCCGGCCCGGCACTCGCTCAGGAGGGAGGAACCGGGCAGCCGGCTGCTCCTCCCCCGGACCCGGCGTCGTCCTTCATTCTGCGGGACGTGACGATCGTCGACGTCGTACGCGGAGAGCTGCATGCCGGTCGGACCGTGACGGTAGAGAATGGCTGGATCCGCTCCATCGGAGACGATGGCGCGTCTTCCCCCTCCCCATCGGATCGGCGGGTCATCGATGGTGCGGGTGGCTATCTCGTTCCGGGGCTGTGGGACATGCACGCACACCCGCTGCCCACTACGGGCGAGGGCGGCGGCTGGTGGGAGCCGGATCCGGAGACCTCGTTCGCACTGCTCGTCGCCAATGGCGTGACCGGGGTTCGCGACATGTGGGGCAGTCTCGAGGTCGCTGCTCGGCTCGCCAGGGAACGGCGCTCCCGAGACCGGCGCTGGCCGAGAGTATTGACCCCGGGCGGCATCATAGATGGCCCGGTGCCGTACTATCCGAGCCTCATCGCAGTGGGTTCGTCGGACGAGGCCCGCTCTGCCGTAGACTCTCTGTCGGCGGGCGGAGCCGATTTCATCAAGGTGTACAGCTCGCTTCCCGAGGACCTGCTCTGGGTCATCACCGAGCGGGCACGTGAGGTCGGGCTCGATGTCGCCGGGCACGTCCCGGCCGCCGTACCGGCGAGGACCGCATCCGAGGCGGGGATGAAGAGCTTCGAGCACCTGTACGGAGTGCTCGAGGGCTGCTCCAGTATCGAAGGCCGGCTGCTGGCCGACAACGTCGCCTTTCTCGATGCGAGGGCGGCCGGACGGAATTCGACACGGGACGATCGCCTGTGGTTCGAGCGGCTGCTCGGAACGCAGGCTGCTCGAGCTGTCGGACCGCCCGACGTGGCAGGTGCCCACCCTGACCGCCCTGGCAGGTGTATTTCGCCTCCGCGATCCCGGCGCCGCCGAGGATCGACGCCTCGCCTACGTGGATCCCCGGGCAAGGGCCTTCTGGGGGCTGGCCAGCTACGACGAGACCCGGAGCTTCGGCGAAACCGATTGGGAGTTGCGCCAGCGGCGGTTCGACCGGGTCCGACAGGTCGTCCGCATGATGGCGGAAGCGGGCGTTCCGATCCTCGCCGGTAGTGATTTTCATCCGACCGTGGCCTTCACATTTCCCGGATTCAGCCTGCACGACGAGCTGGAGCTGCTCGTGGAGGCAGGATTGTCGAGTCTCCAGGCGCTTCAGGCTTCGACCATCGAGCCCGCCCGGTTTCTCGGCGCGACCGACTCGCTCGGCACGGTGGAACCGGGCCGGATCGCCGACCTCGTGCTGTTGGGCGGAAATCCGCTGCAGGACATCAGGAATACCCGCGATGTGCGGGGCGTGGCCCTTGCAGGCCGCTGGCTGCCGCGTGACAGCCTGGACGCCCTCCTCGGCTCCGTCGAAGAGGGATACCGGGACACGGAACCGCCGACGTTGCCGGAGCTTCCCGCAGGTGCCGACCGAACACTCGACATGCGGAGCGTTCGCGGAGGGATCCGACTCGTATTCCTGCTGGATCCCGGGGTCGTCGAGGCTTCCCTTCCGGGGTTTCTCGATCCGCTCGAAGCGGTGGAGCTGGCCGGACGCTCACCTGCCGTGGACGCATTTCTTGCGGTACACTCTCAATACAGGTCCTGGTACGTGTCGGGACTGGAGTTCCTCCTCGCCGACTCGGCCAGCGTCGATGGCGGCAAGCCTCGACGATCGGCGGAGGTTCGCTGGTGGCTGGAGACTTCGAGCGAGAGCGACGGTACGACGGTACCAGGCCCGATCGCTGAACTCTCGAGCGCGGAGTTTCCCCCACCCAGGATACTTCTCGCTTCGTGGGGCCCGGCGTCCAGGGATCACGCTCGGATCGATGGCCGAGAATTCGACAGCGGCACCTGGAGCTTTCGACTCGACGACCTCTCGGTTCGCATCGACCTCGTCTGCACGCCCGGAGGCGCCAGGTCCCGCTTCCCGACCGATCAATCGACCTCGCGCATCTCATGGGAAGGAGATCGAACCCCCGAGTGGTTCGAGATCACATCCCGAACCGGTGAGCTCGGACGTGACTGTGACCTCCGGCTGTCTGCTGAGGGCCTGCATCCGCTTGCCACGGGGCTCAAGCGTGCACCGCTGCTCCGGGGCCCCGAGGTGGGCGCGCGACTGATCGAATCGGGGCGCGCACGATCGGCCCTGTACCGGGTAGACTGACCCGAAGGGAGCGACCGAAGGCGGGCCGGGTCGGTGGACGGGCCTTGCCACAGATCCTTGCGGGACCTATTCCGGAGCCACGATCGAGATTCTAGCACCTGCCCGGGAGCCGCGCCGAGAATGCAGCATGATGCCATTGCCGTTATCGATTTCGGGGGACAGTACGCGCACCTGATCGCCACGAAGGTCCGCCGTCACGGGGTGCTGGCGGAGATCCGTCAGCCCGAGGACCCGATCGAGACCTTTCGTCCCTATCGCGGGATCATAGTGTCGGGAAGCCCGAGCCTGGCGTCGCACGGAGAGGACTCCGAGTACACGCGAGGCGTCTACGATCTCGATGTGCCCGTTCTCGGCCTCTGCTTCGGTCACCAGGAGATCGCCAAGCACTATGGAGGCGAGGTCGTGCACGGCGGACGCCAGTGGGGCCGAGCCGATCTCCATCTCGTGGGCGAGCACCCTCTGTGCAAGGGCCTGGGACCGGTGGAACAGGTATGGATGAGCCACTACGACAGCGTGACCGCCGTCGGGCCGGAATTCGAGGAGCTGGGCTGGAGCGTGACGACCGATGGCGGACCGGACCACCGGTATGCCGCGATCGGATCCGATTCGCTGCGGCGTTACGGTTTCCAGTTCCATCCCGAGGTCGACGACACGATCCACGGCGACGAGATGATCGCCAACTTCGTGCTCGAGATCTGCGGCTGCGCTCCCACCTGGTCGATGGAAGCGTTTCTCGACGATGAAATGGCGAAGATCCGGCGGCAGGTCGGCGACGGATCCGTATTCCTCCTGGCGTCCGGCGGCGTCGATTCGACCGTCGCGGCGACCCTTCTCGCGCGCGCCCTCGGTCCCGAGAGGCTCAAACTGCTGCACGTCGACAACGGCCTGATGCGGAAGAAGGAGAGCGCTTCGGTGATCGAGTTCTTCGAGAGGCATCGTCGAACCGGAAGCCAAGCGCCGCGCGATCGGCAACACGTTCGTCGCCGTCATCGAGGATGAGGCACGCCGACTCGGCGTGGAGAGCCACCTGCTCGGCCAGGGGACGATCTACCCTGACACGATCGAGACCGGCGGGACGAAACGGGCCGACACGATCAAGACGCACCACAACCGCGTGCCGGTGATCGAAGAGATGCTGGCGGCCGGCCGGGTGGTGGAGCCACTGGCGGAGCTGTACAAGGTCGAGGTACGCGAGCTGGGCGAGAAACTGGGGATTCCGCGGGAGCTCGTCTGGCGTCATCCCTTCCCGGGCCCGGGTCTCGGCGTGCGTCTCCTCTGCGGTGACGGCCGGGGATCCGTCGAGGGAATGGAAGAGATCGCGCCGCTGGTAGCGGAGGCCGGACGACGATTCGGACTCGACGCCGAGATCCTCCCTGTTCGATCCGTCGGGGTCAAGGCGGATCTGCGTGCATACGAGCACCCGGTCCTGCTCACGGGGAACGTCGAATGGGAGACGCTGCTCCGGGCGGCCTCCGTGCTCACCGCGGAAGTGCCGGGCATCAATCGCTGCATCTGGAACCTGCAGCCCGCTCCGCCCGCCACCGCGGTGCCGCTCGCGGCGACCACGACGCGGGAGCGTCTCGACACCCTTCGCGAGGCCGATCAGATCGTGATGGAGGGGCTCCATCGGCACGGACTGTATGACGAGATCTGGCAGTGTCCGACGGTTCTCGTACCGCTGGACCTCGCGGGCGACGGAGGGGAACTCGTCGTCGTCCGCCCGATCCGTTCCAAGCGCGCGATGACGGCGACCCCCGTGGAGCTTCCATCCGCGCTGATCGACGAACTGCGCCGGGAAATCCTCGCCCTGCCCGGCGTCTCAGGGCTCGCCCTCGACGTGACCTCCAAACCGCCGGGGACGATCGAGTGGGAGTGATCGGACTCGAAGACGACGACGCAGGAAGATCGTGAACCGGTTCCTCCCGCCCCTGCTCATCGGCATCGCCGTATTCCTGGGCCTTTCCGTCATCCGCTGGCTGCTGCGACCGGAGCCCGAGCCCCCGATGGAGCCCACGGTCCTCTCGATGCCCGGCATGCTCGGATGCTGGGAAATCGACACCGGGGAGTGGCTGTTCGAGGCGGACAGCGATACGCCCGCACCCGCTGGTGACGTGCACCCCGATTCCGCGACACGGGCGCTTCTGACGGTACCCGACCGCGTCCTCCTGATGCCCGACTCCATCGACGAATGGCGCCGCCCGTTCGTCACGTACCGCGCCGCCCCCGTAGCCGGGCAATACGATGAGAGGCTGGGCGACTACCTGCGGTGGTTCCTGCGAGCCGATACTCTCTGGTTGGTCTGGTCCGATCGGACCGTTCGCGCCGGCCTGGCATTGCTCTCCGGGGAAGAGCAGCTGGAAGGAGCCGGCCGCGCGCTGATCGAGCCCCGGAGGAGCGGCACGCCGCGAATCGGAGGGAAGATCTCCGCGACGGCCTGGAAGGTGAATTGCGCCACAGGACTTCGGGAAATTCAGCGGTCCGGGCCCAGGAGATGATGCCGAAGAATCCAGGGAGAGGCAGCGGGAGCGTATGAACCAGGACTCCGGTTGGATCGATCTGGCGCGATTCGGGGCTCGTTGGGAAGCCGAACTGCTCGTCGGAGCGCTGAAGGCCGCGAAGATTCCCGTGTTGATCGACGGTCCGGACACCGCCCTGTTCGGGCCCGGCTTCAGCGGGGGATTCGCGCCCGGCGTCGTGGTTCGCGTGCCGCGAGAGTTCGCCGAGCACGCGGAAGAGATCCGCAGTGTGTTCGATTCCGGGCCCTACATACCGTTGGACGACGAGCACGGGGAGGAGAGCGAATGAAGAGAAGGTCGCGTACGCCGGCTCTCAGGCCGGGTCCGGCGTCACGGATGTGGGTGGCTCTGGCCCTCATCGCGTTCCCGCAAGCCTCGCTTGCCGCCCAGGAAGCCTGGCAGCCGAGTCGTGAGGCCGCCCCCGAGGACGTGGGATCGATCGACGCCATCATCGCGGCATTCTACGATGTCGTATCGGGTCCGGCGGGCGAGAAGCGCGACTGGGCGAGGGACAGCACGCTCTACGTGCCCGGGATCCGCTTCGTCGTCGTCTCGCGCTCGGAAGAGGGCGAGCTCGTCGCGCGTAGCTTCGATCACGGAACCTGGGCTTCGGGATCGAACGACTCTCTCGAGCGGGGCTTCCATGAACACGAAATTCACCGGGTGACCCGTCGATTCGGGCCGATCGCCGATGTGTTCAGCAACTACGAGTGGCGGACCGTCGCGATCGGCCCGATCGAGGGACGAGGCATCAACAGTCTCCAGCTCTTCCACGACGGTCGCCGATGGTGGATTACCGGGGCGACCTGGGCGTCCGAGGAAGAGGGGACGCCGATTCCGGACGCGTACCTGCCGGACTGATCGCCGATTCCGATTCAGCGGGCTTGTGAGCCGCGTGCAGGGATCGTCACGGGTGCCCTGCGCAGCCCGCCCCGGAGCCCGCTCGCGTTGAGTCAGCCCGGGAGAACGATCTGCGGTGCATCCGGATCCGGTCGATACAGCACGATCGTCCTGCCGATCGTCTGGACCAGGTGCGTGTCGCCGAGCGCCTCCGTCAGATCGCCGGCGGCGGCCCCGGCGGAGACCGGCGACGGATCGAGCACTTTCACCTTGATCAATTCCCGCGTCGAGAGCGCCTCCGCCACCGCGGTGATCGCGGCCTCCGAGACACCGGCTTTCCCGATCTGGAGCACCGGCTTCAGGTCGTGGGCCTCCTTGCGCAAGAACGCACGCTGCTTCGATGTCAGGGGTTCGATGTTCGCCTCCGGGTCGAGTACGGGTCGAGAGAACTGCAAGCTAGCATGCGGCCCCGGACCGTGCCCGGGTCGCGGATCTCGACCGAAGAGTCAGGACCCCGGGTTGTCGCCGGATCCGGCGAAGCCACAGATTGCACGCAACCGACGATGGGCGGCAGGCCTCCGGAAATCGGCCATCGCCCCTCGACTCACGAGGACCGTCGGAAGGAGGCGTCCGTGCAGGTAGCCCGCTGATGCCCGAGTCGTCCCGACACCTGGCACGCGCTGTCGCCTGCTGGCTGCTGCTCGCCATTCTCGCGATTCTGGCCGGTGCGCTCCGTGAGATGGTCCTGCGACCTGCGCTCGGCGAAGCCTGGGCTCACAGGCTCGGCACACTCCTCGTATGCGGCGTCTTCCTGCTGGTCATCGACCGATTCGTCGCCCGACTCGAGCCGCCCGCGAATCCGCGCGAGCTCTGGACGATCGGAGTCCTCTGGCTCGCGCTGACGATCGCGTTCGAGTTCCT
>JARRPA010000261.1:0-3406 GCA_037383305.1 Gemmatimonadota bacterium
GCCGACCAGGTCGACGAACCGGTCCTGATCATCCATGGGGACGACGATTCGAATCCGGGAACCCTGACGCCCCAGTCGGAGGTGTTCTTCGAGGCCGTGCGAGGATCGGGTGGAACCGCCCGCCTGGTCCTACTGCCTTTCGAAGACCACGGATATCGGGCCCGGGAGAGCATCGAGCACGTGCTGTGGGAACAGCTGAGGTGGTTCGACATGTACCTCAAGGGCGACATGGTCTCGGCGGGTCCCGACGATGCGGATCGCGCCTCTGAAGAGAGGTGAGATCCGGTCGCGTGGCGAGAGAGGGGAGAAGCAGCGGCATGAATTCGGGGAGCACGGCAGTGGCTCGACGTGTCGGAACGCTGGCGATGCTGGCAGCGGGGACGGCGTTGTCGGGCTGTGCTCCGACCCGGGAGAAGGGGCCGGATTCGGAGGCGGACGAGCGTCCGGCAGCTGAGTCCGGTGGATTCTCAAGATCCTCTGCCGGGGCCGAATCCGAGGACCCCGGAACGCGACTCGCCGGCACCACCTGGATGCTGGTCGAGCTGCAGTCGATGGACGATGGGGTCGGCACGACCCGGCCGGAGGATGCCTCCCGGTTCACCCTGCGGCTCCGAGATGACAGCACGGCGGCGATCCGGCTGGACTGCAATCGCGCGACCGGCACCTGGATCGCGGAGCCGAGCGCAGACCCCTCCAACGGCCGTTTCGAGTTCGGTCCGCTGGCGACGACGAGCGCCGTGTGTGCGCCTCCGAATCTCGACGAGCGGCTCGCGGCGCAGCTGCCCTTCGTGCGGGGATATCTGCTGCGCGATGGCCGACTCTACCTGAGTCTCATGGCCGATGGCGGAATTCTCGCATGGCAGCCCTACCAGGAGCACGACTTCCGCGCGGAGCCCGACGGGAAGCTCGAGGCGGCGATTCGGGCTGCGGCACCCTACTACACCCGCGAATTCGTGGGTGATGATCCGGACAGCCGGAAGGCGAGGTATGTATATGGCCGCGTCGACCTGAACGGCGATGGACGAGACGAGGTTTTCGCCTACATGCTGGGCCCTTTCTTCTGCGGCACCGGCGGCTGCACCCTCTTCCTGTTTCGGGAAGCCGGGGACCGCTACGAACTGATCAACGACTTTCCGATCAGTCGACTCCCGCTTCTCGTCTCGCCCGTCGAATCCGAAGGCTGGCACGATCTCGTCCGACCCGAGTCCGGGGGAGGAGTGCCGGCGTCCTTCGTACGCCACGCCTTCGACGGGACGCGGTACGTGGAGGCGGAACGCAGGCCGGGCGATGAAGGGGCTCCCGAGGGGATTCCGATCCTGACCGGGGAGCTTTCCTTCGAGCACGGGATTCCCCTGGAGCCCCGCGACGGATCCGGCTGATGGCTCTGGCGATGTCGTCACCCGGCTATACCCCGCGGATGTCACACCTGTGGTGTCGAATTCGCATCCCTGATCGAGACGGCGAATCCCGCCGGCAGAACCAGAACGAGGAGGCGAACAATGGCACAGAAGCTGGTAGTCGTGATCACCCGCGGGTTCGACGATGAGCGCGCGTCCGTGGCGTGGAGCATCGCGAACGGAGCGCTCAACTCGGGCCTCGACCTGAGCATCTTTCTCGTCAGCGCCGGCGTGGACTGGGTCCGGAAGGGCGCGGCCGGAGCAGCCCATCTCAATCCGTTCGATCCGAACATGGGAGACATGGTCCAGAAAGTGGTGGACGCCGGCTGCACGATCATGGTGTGCCCGCCGTGCGCGAAGTCGCGCGGCTATACGGAGCAGGACTTCTTCGACGGCGTGGTGATCACGGGGTCGGGCGCCATGCACGCGCTGATCAAGGAGGGGGCGGCCACGCTGAGCTTCTGATCGACCGAAGCAGGAATCGATACGCCGCCCGGTTTCCGGTCCGGGCGGCGCATCGGTCGCTCATTCCCGGCGCAACGGCGGCATCGGCACCGGAATGTCGAACTCGGTGGCGCCGACTCCCACGCCGCCTTCGCAGCTGTTCGGCGGCGCCGTCGAGATCCGTCTCGGCGAGGGTAGCTCCGCGGCCCAGAACATGAATCCGAGCATTCCCGGGGCCGACTGGGGTCCGTCGGGATTCGGGACGACGCGCTGCACGAACTCGCCCGTGCCGTCCTGAAGGGATGATGCAAAATCCACGCACTCCGGGGCCGGCTTCCGACCGGTCACGATGTAAAGGCTCCCCGTGAACATCTGGGGCGCGAGCGGCGGAATCGGGGGATCGTATCGGGACTTGCCCTCGATGTGTTCGTACCAGTTGGCGATCGCATCGTCCGCCGATCCGGGCTGCCGGTTCGGCACCATCGCGTTCGCATAGTCCAGAACCGGATCGGCCGGATCCAGCCAGTGGTTCGTGGCATGCCGGGTCAGGGCGATCAGCCACCGATCGCCGGCAGCCAGGTCGATCGTGAGGCGCGCCGCCGGATCGGCGCCGCTTTCATCGTACGGGTGCTTCGAGCGATAGGCGTCGATGAAGGCCTGCAGCCCTGCCAGGTCCGGATTCGCATTCTCCTCATAGTCGATCTCGATACCGACGCCCAGGTATTCGGCCACCGTGGCGGCGTTGAGGCCGAGCTGGGCAGGGTTCGTCGCGAGCGCCACGTTCCAGTCGTCGACGTAGGTGATGCCGCCGATCGACAGCATGACCCGGACTCCGGCGTCCCTGAAGTAGTCCACGACCTCCCGGGTCATGCCGCGCGGGACTCCGCCTGACGTGATCTCGTCCGTGGTCCCGTTCAGGAGGCGCAGCGGATTCACGAAGCTCAGCACGACGAGGTTGACCGACGGGCTTCCGTCGCCCCGATCGATCAGCCAGTGGTTCTTCTGATCGAATTCCGTTATCTCCCGCTGGGAGCCCCAGAGACAGGCGTCTTCGCCGCAGTGCCAGGATCCGTAGACCTGAATCGGCGTGTCTTCGCTGGCCAGGGCTGGTTCCGATCCACCCGCTCCCTTCTTTCCTCCCTTCGCGAATTGAGGCGTCGATTCCGCCTCCGTCGGAATCTCGCCGGAACAGGCCGCGAGCGTGAAGGCGAGAGCGAAGAGCGCCGGGAACACCGGGTGACGTGAGCGCATCGTGCACCTCCGAATCGATACGTCAGGGGAGGAGAGAAAGATCGCGTTTTTGAGCTGCTGCGGCAACGGAAGCGCTCCGGAATGAGAGCCGCGACGATCAGACCGGCCTGGCCGGCCACGTTCCGACGGAGATCGCCTCACCACGTGACGGGTGCGACCTTCGGAGGCGGATCGGGGATGCCCAGGCTCGCCACGGCGGCCTCGAATCGCGGCTCGCCTCGCAGGTAGCGACTCACGAGGAGGGCGTCGATCGAAGAGAACCCGACCGCAAAGTACGCGTCGTCCTCGTTCCCGCTCATGTTCTCGAAGGGAAG
>JARRPA010000262.1:0-3402 GCA_037383305.1 Gemmatimonadota bacterium
GTCGAACAGTTCCCGGTCGGGGCCGTTCTCGATTCCGGGGACCCGGTTCCGCGCGCCGCCTATGCGCGCCTCCTTGCCGTGGCATCGGAAAGGGAAATTCCCTGGCTCCGGGCACGGAGCGGCGCACGGGTCCAGATCGACGAGGTCGAGATACTCGTTCTGGGCCCGGGCTCCTTCGAACCCGGTGCGGGTTCGGGAAATCGTGCTGCCTCCAACGAGACCAGTCTGATCCTGCGGGTCTCGGCGGGGGACTTTCGATACGTGACCTCCGGTGATGCGACCCGGGAGGGAGAGCATCTCGCTCTCGCCGCCTGGCCGGCCGAGTCGCTGCGCGCTGATATCCTCAAGGTCGGGCATCACGGAAGCCGCACATCCTCGTCTTCGGCCTGGCTTCGAGCCGTCCGACCCGCCGTGGCGATCATCTCGGCCGGAGCAGGAAACCGATTCGGCCATCCTCACGATGAGGTGCTGGAGAGAATCGAGCGATCGGGCGTACCGGTAGTGTGGCGCACGGACCGCAGGGGCACGCTCTGCGTCGAGTTCGAGAGCGATGGATTCTGGCGAATCGCCGGTCAGACCGCCTGGAATCGGGCGGCCGTGCCCCGGGTCGATTCGCGGCACGAAGATTGATCCGTATTGACGCGGCCGCTCGCGTGGGCAAGTGTGAGCGGGGAGTGTCGGGTGCGATCGATCGGTCGCACTCCGAGGTACAGGCCCTTCCGTCGGGTTCGGCTATGAACCGGAGGTCGTGATGGACCGATACGTGGTTACGCTCGGCCGATTCATTCTCGAACAGGAACGCAGGCACCCCGGTGCGACCGGTACCCTGACGAACCTCCTGTACGATCTGACCCAGGCGGCGAAGCTCATCCACCGGGAGGTCAGCAAGGCCGGCCTCGTGGACATCCTCGGAAAGACCGGCAAGGGGAACGTCCATGGAGAGGAGGTACAGAAACTCGACGAATACGCTCACGAGGTCGTATTCAACGCCATGGATCACGGCGGCAATCTCTGCGTCATGGCGTCGGAGGAAGAGGAAGGGCTCATGCACATCCCCGAGCAGTTTCCGACCGGGGACTACGTGCTGCTCTTCGACCCGCTCGACGGGAGCTCGAACATCGACGCGAACATCTCGATCGGGACGATCTTCTCCATACACAAGCGCTGCACGGAGGGACGCGACGGATCGCTGGAGGATTGTCTGCAGCCGGGATACCGGCAGGTCGCGGCTGGCTACGTGATGTACGGCTCCTCCACCGTCCTCGTCTATACGACCGGAAGCGGCGTGCACGGATTCACCCTCGATCCCTCGATCGGCGAGTTTCTCCTTTCGCACCCGGAGATCCGGATTCCCGAGCCCGGTAAGCGCATTTACAGCGTAAATGGAGGCAATTTCTCGAACTGGTCCAAAGAGCAGCAGCAGCTCGTGGAGTGGTTTCGAGGCACGGGTGGAAACGGCGGCGGGGGATTTTCGCTGCGCTACGTCGGATCCCTGGTGGCCGACTTCCACCGGACCCTGCTGTACGGTGGCTTCTTCATGTATCCCGCCGACAAACGGAACCCCAACGGGAAGCTCCGCCTCCTCTACGAGGCCGCCCCTCTCGCGCTGCTCTGTGAACAGGCGGGGGGTCGAGCGATCGATGGGTCGCGGGAGATTCTCTCGATCGAGCCGGAATCGCTCCACCAGCGGACGCCGCTGTACATGGGCAGCCGGGAGTGGGTCGACTTCGCCGAGCACACCCTCGCCGGAGAAGGAATGGCCATCGGCAGGTGACAGAGTCGCTCCGCGGAGAGACTCAGGCCGGGCCTTCCGCCTCTTCGAGCATCGCGTGCGCGGCTGCCAGGCGCGCCACCGGTACACGGAACGGAGAGCAGGACACGTAGTTCATACCGAGGCCATGGCAGAATCGAATCGAGTCGGGGTCACCCCCATGCTCTCCGCAGATACCGACTTTGAGTTCCGGGCGCTCTCCCCTGCCTTCCTTGACCGCCGCACGCATCAGTCGGCCCACCCCTTCGATATCGAGCGACTGGAAGGGGTCCTTCGCGTACACGCCGGACTCCACGTAGAACGGAAGAAATGACCCTGCGTCGTCCCGCGACATACCGAGCGTCGTCTGCGTGAGGTCATTGGTTCCGAACGAGAAGAACTCGGCCTCGCCCGCGATCGGGCCGGAGGTGAGGCAGGCCCGGGGAAGCTCGATCATCGTGCCGACCAGGTAATCCAGCCGGTCATCCCGTTCGGCGAATACCTCGCGCGCGGTGTTGTCGATCAGGGCCCGCTGGTTTCGCAGCTCTTCCACGTGACCGACGAGGGGGACCATCACTTCGGGTCGAACGTCCACGCCCGTCGCCTTCGCGTCCAGCGCCGCTTCGAAGATCGCCCTCGCCTGCATGCGGGTGATCTCCGGATGAGAGTAGCCCAACCGACAGCCCCGGTGGCCCAGCATCGGATTCGCCTCGGTCAGTCGTTCCACGGTCATTTCCACGTCCTCGACCGAGCGTCCGAGCGCTTCAGCGAGCCGCGCCACCTCCTCCGGCTCGGTCGGAAGGAACTCGTGCAGCGGTGGATCGAGCAGCCGGATGGTCACCGGCAGCCCGTCCATGGCCCGGAAGATCCCCTCGAAGTCGGCCCTCTGCATCGGAAGCAGCCGGTCCAGGGCTCTTTTCCGTCCCTCGGCGTCGGCCGCGAGAATCATCTCCCGCACCGCATCCACGCGTTCGTCGCCGAAGAACATGTGCTCGGTCCGGCAAAGGCCGATTCCCTCGGCCCCGAATTCGCGCGCCGCCGCCGCGTCCGCCGGGTTGTCGGCGTTGGTCCGGATCCGGAGTCGACGGAGCTCATCGGCCCATCCCATCAGCCGCTCGAAGTGCTCGCCCGGCTCCGGTTGCACGGTGGCGATCCGTCCGGGGATGATCTCTCCGGACGCGCCGTCCACCGTGATCCATTCGCCTCCCGAGACCGATCGACCGTTGGACCGGATCTCGCGTTGCTCCTCATCGATTTCGAGGGCCTTCGTGCCCACTACGCAGCACTTTCCCATGCCCCGTGCCACGACAGCCGCATGACTCGACTTGCCGCCCCGCGCGGTGACGATCGCCTCGGCGGCCACCATGCCGGCGAAGTCGTCGGGGGACGTCTCGTTCCGGACGAGGACCACCGCATCGCCTTGCTCGGCTCGTTCCACGGCCTCGCGAGCCGTGAAGACGACCACGCCGGAGGCCGCACCGGGCGAGGCCGGATTGCCGACGGCGAGCGGAGTGTAGTCGGCATTCGGATCGACCATCGGGTGGAGCACCTGCTCCAGGCGCTCGGGCTCTACTCGGCGGACCGCTTCTTCGCGGTTGATCAGTCCTTCCTCAGCCATCTCCACGGCGATCCGAACGGCGGCTCGGGCGGTC
>JARRPA010000263.1:0-9078 GCA_037383305.1 Gemmatimonadota bacterium
GGCCAGCTCGGGCTGGCGGAAGATCTCTCCCGGGCGGGGGGCGCGAAGGGAGTCTCCGTCCTCGACAAAGAACACGGATCGCGAGTACGACCAGGACTCCAGTCGCTCTCGATTGCGCTCGATCGAACGGACCGCGCCGGCCTCGATGGGATAGCCGTCGGCCATCTCGATCGCCGGCGCGAGCACGTCGGCCAGGGACAGAGTCCCGTACTCCGCCAGCATCACCATCAATCCTCCGGGCGTACCCGGTGTCACCGCAGCCAGGGGTCCATACATCGGCGGGTATTCCATGTCGCGATCACGGAAGTAGGAAGCCGTAGCTCCTGTCGGGGCCATTCCGACAGCGTTGATGCCTACGACCTTCCCCTGACGCGGATCGAAGATCAACGCCTGCGTCTCACCGCCCCACGAAAGGACGTCCCACATGGTCGAAGTCGCTGCGAGCATCGCACAGGCCGCATCCACTGCGTTCCCGCCTCGTGCGAAGGTCAGCGCTCCCGCCGTCGCACCGAGGGGCTTGCCGGTGATCGCGACCCAGTGCCGTCCGTGAAGCACCGGTTTGGTGGTCCGCTGGGCTGCGAGATCGTTCGGAACGAGGACGGCCGCCAGCACCAGCAACAGGCCGGTCCTCGACATCACGTTCCACATGAGATACTCCTCATTACAGTATGCACTGCAGAAGGTTACGGACTCGATACAGGTGCCCTGTCTCGTCTCGACGCCATGCCGGGCCCGACCCATGGAGGTGAACGCCCCCGATCCAGTGATCGAAGGGCAGCAGATCGCTCCGGTCCAGGCGTCCGGCGAGCACGTCTCGACCCTCGGCCGTGAGCTCGATCGACGAACGCCAGAATCTCCCACGCGCGTCGGTCGGATCTTCGCTCGAGAGCCGCGCGCCATCACCGAACCTGAGAAGGGGCCGATCTCCCGCACCCAGGCGCCGCAGATACAGAGCGAACGAGGCGTCACCGAGATAGACGTGCTCTTCCCTGTCCGCCGATGCGCGAAATGCGTCGGCTGCCGTGCCGGCGTCCCCGGCGATCGCCTCGAGCAGCTGCGATTCGGACCGAGCCAACCCCCGGGACCTTGAGGGATATTCCTCGATCAACCGCGAGATCGCTCCCGACAGATGGGGAAGGCCTGCGGAAGATTCTCCGGCGATCGCCTCGAGAGGCCTCGGATCCTCCGACCGGAAGCAGCTCCAGGCTCGAACAGCGAGCTCACGATCACCCGAAGAGATTTCTTCACGCGATTCGTAGCCGTCCCGAAGCGTCTCATCGTCCGCGACACCGAAGTGTGTGGGAAGCGGAACGAGTCGAAGGGCGCTCCGGGTCGCAGAGGTCTCGTACGTGTCGAGCACCTGCAGCAGTTGCAGCTGATCGTACAGGTCGGGCTCGAACCACAGGACGATCTCCTCGGAGCCGAACGCACGGGCGAGACGGTCATCCCTGCGCTGAAACTGGGATAGTACGGTGCGCAGGGAAGGCCCGAACGCCAGGGACAGGAAGCGCGCTCGCGCATGCCGCAGTCCTTCGGCGTCCAGATCACCTCGGACCGGACCATCGTGAAGCACGTCTCGCCACGCCAACACCTCGCCGGGAACGCCGAGACTCGCGATGCGCTCGACCGCGATGTCACCGTTGGTCACGTGCAGCATCGAACCCTCGCGCGGTGCCACCCTCCCGGTGGCGCCCTCCCCTCGAGACAAGCTATTCTGGCAGGCATGCGGTCATTTCTTCTCGTTACCCTCGGGCACGTGTGCCCCGCGTGTCTCATCGGACCCCTGTTCGAACGCGGATTCAAAATGTACGAGCACTGCCCGAGATGCGGTCAGGACCTTCTCGGATCCGACGGGGCACAGTACGGAGGGCCCATGGTATTCGGCTACACGTTGGGTGGGATCGGGGGAGTGATCGCCGTCCTTCTGCTCGTCGCGGTCGGCGCGGACGCCGAACCGGCGCTTGCGGCGGGCCTGGTGTTCGCCGTCGCGACGATCGCGCTGACGTGGCGACACGGGAAATCCGCGTGGACCTGGCTTCTCTACCGTACGGGCCAGCTCCGGAATGATGTCGAAGCCGGAGGGTGAGTCGGCTTCAGGGGATCGAGCGGAGGCGGACACGTCTGCCCCGTGCGATCCGGCACCACCGCAGACTTGCACGTTTCTAACGGGAATGACCACTTTCCGCACCGTCCAGATCGAACGCGAACGCAATCCGGCAGCGATTCGCTGCGCCACTCACAGGGGACCTCCCATGCCACGGTATGTTCTTCGCCTCTCGTTCGTTCTTGTGCTCGCTGTCTTCGCGACGTCGCCGGCACTCGCGCAGTCTCGAACGGACCGCCCGCCCGAGGACGGTGGGGAGGTGTACCAGCTGGGCATGCCCCCGGTCTGGAAAGGCCATGCGGGAGGCACGGTAGGCTGGTACCGCCCGGGCAAGGACGCGGGATTCGGACTCTCGCGCAGCCAACCGGTATTTCACGCACATGCAGGCATTCTCAAGGACCTGCTCAGCCCCGTCGCGGGCGTCGCGGCCATCGGTCTGGAGGGATACGGCGGCGTCCGAGGAGAGGACGGGCTGGATGGGGGGATTCGGCCGCTGTTCTCGATTCCGGCCCTGCATTTCACCACGGGAGCCGACTACAACATTACGGACTCCCGGTGGTCGGCCCTGCTGCGGCTGGAGATCCCGTTCCGGCGGGGGGGAGTCGTCGGAAGAGGCTCCCAGGTCCGCTTCGACTACTTCCCGGGGTTCGGGAATACGTTCGCCGCGGGTCTGAATGTGCCCCTGTGGGGCCGGAACATCGGGAATACCAGGCCCCAGCGGGACGCGATCGAGCTCGATCGTCCCCCCGTCGCGCTCATGGAGCTTCCCGCGCTCGATCCCGAGCTCGATGAGGCGCTCGACCTCGTTCGGGACGGAGCCCTCTGGATGGCCGAGCTTCTGATGCCTTTGACCGATGAAGGCGGCGATCAGCCGAACGAGAGATTTGCGGGACAGATCGCTCGCATACGCGAGCACGTGGCGACGCGTGACCGTCGGTTTCCGGAAGGCCGCGGGGTGCCGGACGAAATCGAGGCATTTCACGACGAGCTCGACCGGGCGTTCTCGATCGCCGCCGCGGGCTCAGCCGGTGCGCGGATTACGGACCGGGGCCGTGCGATCTCGGCCGCGGCGCGGCGGATTCTGCTCGAAGATGTCCTGATGCCCTACAACCGCCTGCTCGGCCAACGGAAGGAGAACGACGGACTCGACCAGTTCCTGGCCGTGGCACATGCCGAATTCGGAACGTGGCTGCTGCAGGAGAGCGATGCGCCGGTGGAACGGTACGACGCCCTCTTCTTCACCTTCCAGTCCCTCGGACAGATCGCCGAGGAAGTCCGGTCGTTCCAGAAAGACCGGTGGGACGACAACCGGCTGGTCTGGCTTCCGCTGCAGCTCGCGCTCCGGCCGGAGGATCACGACTCGGCCGCTGAACTGGCCGAGTTGATCGAACTCGGCACCCGTCAGCAATTCTACCCGGCCAATCGTGCACAGTACGTCATGAACGAGCAGTTCCAGCTGGAGTTCCTTCGATCGGTGCACGAGGCCCGCGATTACCACGTTCTCTGGATACATGACTACCGCGGTCTGAATGGTGAAGGCAAACCCGACGAGATCGCCTTCAAGCAGACGGTGCGAGGGTACGTTCAGGCGATGACGGAGCGGGTCCTGGAGTACGACGAGACGCGTCGGCTGCCGCAGTATTTCATCTTCCTGGACCAGAACTACTTCGAGGCCAACAAGTCGCGGCTGTTCTTCCGCGTATTGCTGGACCCGATGAACTACGAACTTGATCTGCCGGACGGATATGAGGAGTGGGAGGTCGAGCTGGCGGAGGCCCAGCAGCGACTTCGGCAGGCCGTTTCGGATTCGAAGCTGCTCCAGACCGAGCGGGCTCAGTATGGTGACAAGTGGCTGGAGACTCGCATTCGCGTGCACAGCCACGTAACGAACCCTTCGGACTTCTCCTTCACGAGTCTCCATGTGGCCGGTATTTTCCCCACACCCGACGAATTGGGAAGATCGGGCCGTCGTGATCCGGGGGCCGGCTGCGCTGAGGGTGAAGACGGCCGCTCGCGAGCTCCTGGAGCAGCAGGGTTTCGAGCCCGACGAGATTCCCTTCCCGCTTCGCTTCGTCGAGAAGCCGGCGAGCTACCAGGCAAAGGTCGATTCCGTCGGCGCGGAAATGGCCGAGCAGGTGTCGAAGTACTTCGGCCGGGTTCTGCAGCTGCACAACAAGACGGGCTTCGCCGACAAACCGATCAATGTCGAAAAGGCCATCCTGTACTCCCTGATGCCGTCCGGGTCGCTGCTGAAGGTGCCGGACTCGCTGTGGCAGAATTATGTCTATGCCTCGATGCTCATGGGCAGCGCCCTGCGCGGGTGTGAGGTGTTGATCATGGCCCCGGCGCTCCGATCCGCACCGAGCTCCGCTTCCGTCACCATGGCCCGCGCACATGGACTGTTCGGCGCGTTGATCGTGATGAAGAACGGGCTCAACCAGGAGATCGAGGCCGAAGGCGGATTGCTGAAGACCGGTCTCTATGCACCGAACGTAGGCGTCGCCGATCTCGCGGGACGGATCAACCAGGGTCGACAGCTTCAGGAACCGTGGCTTCGCGAGATGTATCCGACCAACCCCGCGATCCGGAACGCAGTAGATCAGATGCTACCCGAGCTGGAATCGCTGGACTACTCGGTGGACTACCTGGTCTCGGCGAACGCGGACGATTCGCCGAAGCTCCACTTGAAGGCCAATTTCTTCATCACCGGTCAGCTCTGGGACCTGTTGATGAGGAAGCCGGAATGGGGTCCGGTGATCACCGAGTACCTGCAGTATCTGGCGAGGCAGACGGGTCCGCCCGAAACTCGACCGGTGGGAAGAGAGGTGCCCGAGGGCCTGGTGACCGCGTTCCAGGATCTCGCCCGATCGCTGGAGGCGGAAATGAGCGAGGAACAGATGCAGCGTTCCGCGGCTTTCTTCACTGTCGGATCGACGAACATGGACTACCGGAGCATGGTGATGGACGGGGAAGTCCAGATTACCATGCAGGGTTGGAGCGCGCTGGCCGGACTCGTGGATTTCGCCTTCCTCGTCGGTCTATGCGAATGGGTGGACACGCTGGAGGAACTCGATGCGCTGCTGCCTCCGCCGGGCGGCCTGACGAGGACCATGGCGAACTTCATGAAGCTGGCGCTCTGACGAACGCCGGAAGTACCCGGTGACCGGTCGAGGTCGAGCGATCACCGGGGGGGCGCCGTCAGTCGACTTCGAAGACGCGTTCGTTTCCGTTTGAATCGATCTCGCGGACGCGAATCTCGTTGTCGCTCGACCACTCGAGCAGCCACAGCCCGCCATCGGGGCGCATCCGTCCGCCCACCGGAGACCAGTTGCCCGAACTGCGGACGACGTCGATGATCTCGCCCCGCGGCGAGACGCGCTTCACCACCTGGCCCGAATATACGCTCACGTAGACGGCTCCTTCGGGGTCCGTCCACATTCCCATCAGTGCATGGCGATCATGCACGAAATCGAATTGCGGCGTCCGCTCGATCAGGTCGTCCGCCAGTCTGGTCGCCGAGCGGTCGCCGGGCCCGATCCGATAGAGGCCGGGCCCGATCGCGACATGGACGCGACCGTCCGGTTCTGACGTCAACCAGTGGAGAAAGCCCGCATGGGACTCCAGGGATATCGTGCGAAGCAGCGCCCCCCCGTCATCCCGGACTTCCACCGACCGGGCATCGCGACGGAGCACGTACGAACGATCCGCCGCGTCACGCTGAAACGCGTAGTCGTGAAACTCGTCAGGGTATCCATCCCGCCACGGAATGGTTTCGGTGAGATGCCCCCCGGCATCGAGGCGCCATACGCGGTGCCGATATTCATCTCCCACGTTGGTGACGTCCTCCCCGTAGAGCGCGCCATCCGGACCGAGCCAGAGTTCGTGGGTGTGCACATCTGCCACAGCGATTTCGATCGCTCCATCCGGGCGCAGCACTCGGACACTCCGGAGGTCGCTGAAGTAGAGATTGCCCCGGCTGTCGAGGACCAGGCTCACCGGCGGATGGGCAAGGGCCACCGGCGCGAGAAGGAGGGCGGCGGCAAGGATGGCCAGAAACGAGAAGAGTCTCCACAGCAAGCGCTCTCTGCCGCCGTTGGCCGTGGTTCGCGTCGACATCAGACATCCTCCGTTCCCTGAGGGGGCACTCGGCCTATCGGATCGGGCGTCGCGTGCAGGATCGTAATCCGCGTGTTCCCGGGCATGTCGTATCTCTTTCCCGGAACGTCCAGTCTATGTGATCGGTCGTGTTCGAAGGTCAGCGTCCGGCTGAACGGTATCTCGAGCCATTGCCCGACCACGCGGTCGAGCTTGGCCGAACCGTACGGAGGATCCGCAAACGCGATGTCGTACGCGAACGGTTGGAGAGACTCGACGAAAGGAATCGCGTCACGTTTGAAGATCCGGGTCCGACTCCGCACCCTGAGCGCCGCCACGTTCGCTTTCAGAGAGTGCAGGCTCGCCTCGCCGAATTCGACGAAATCCGCCTTCGAGGCACCGCGAGAAAGGGCCTCCAGACCCAACGCCCCAGTGCCAGCGAAGAGATCGAGCACGAACGCTCCTTTCAGATCCGCCTCCACGAGTGTCAGCCAGCGATCCCTCACAACTTCGGACGTCGGACGCACCCGAGGTGGCGGGTCGGTATGCTTTCGCAGCCGTCGTGGCAGATCTTACCGACCTGCTCGACGCACTCGAGATATCGACTGCGATCTGGGTCATTCCCGCGGCCGTTCGAGATGCACGTTGTGACCCGCGCCCGTCACGACTGCGAGGCTCGCGTCGGGCATCTCTTCCGCCATCTGCCGGTTCAATCGCAGGTACTTCTCATCATCCTCTCCTACGATCAGCAGGGCCGGCATTTTCAGGTGAGACAGGCCATCCCAGAAAGACGGCTGCATACCGGTACCCAGGCCCCTCAGGCACGCGGCGAGAGCGGCGGGACGATTGCAGAGCCTCTGTCTGCGCTGGGCTTCCAGTATCGGGCGTGGCAAGGATCCCTGACTGGCGAACAGCGGCTTCGATTCCCATTCCGCCACGAACGACTCCATGTCACCTTCCACGAGTCGATCGGCGATCCGCGCGTCCGACAGCCGGCGTGCCTCACGCTCGACCCGATCCGCGATGCCCGGCGAGGCGCTTTCCAGGACGAGCCCGGCGACGCGATCGGCCGCGAGCAGTCCGGCGCCGAGCGCCACGCGCCCGCCCATCGAATAGCCGACCCAGATCGCAGTCGATATCTCGAGTGCGTCGAGCAGGTCGGTAAGATCTGCCACGACGGCTGCGAAAGCATACCGACCCGCCACCTCGGGTGCGTCCATCGTCCGGCCAGGATCGATGTGACCCCATGAACCCATGCAGCATCAGCAGGGGCACCGTCGAACTCGATCCGCGATCGATACAGTGAATTCGAAGGCCGTCGCGCAAGCGAACGAATCGTCCGGCCCGATCGCCGATTCGAGCATTCATGCTTTCAGAGTCGCGGGCGGAGGCGGACGCAAGCAACCCCGTCGACCCGAGGGTCGGCGGGGCTGCCGGACGGCGGACCGCTCCCTGGCCCACCGGTTACCATCTGTTCTTTCCTCTCACCGCACGCGCAGCCACCACTCCTGGAGCCCGACAATTTCGCGGCAGCCGGACGACGACGGCCCTGAGCGCATCCGTCAGATCTACACGTCGACGCCCGACCACCACGGAATGATGAGTTTCAGCGGTTGGATCCGGTCCGGGTGGTCCCCTCGTGGAAGTGGCCATGGCCGTTTCGGTGGGCCAGCAGCACTCCCAGTGCGACGAAGAGCAATCCAATGCTCGATGATGTTCTCTGCCAGAGTGTCTTCATGGAGATTCCCCCTCCGTTGCCTGCCTCCCCCGGCCCGATGTTTCCTCGCGCGCCGTCTCACTCGAGCGCTCCAGCCGCTCGAACAGGACTCCGATCATGTCCAACAGCGCCGCGACCTCGATCGGCTTCGCGAACGTCGCGGCGGCGTCGGTCCCCGCGATCGCTTCCCGCGTTGCCGGATCATCGTGCGCCGTGACGTATACGATCGGAACATCCCAGCCGTCATGCCGCAGCCGGTGATGCAACTGCGGACCGCTGAGCCCGGGAAGCGACACATCCAGCAGGATGCACCCGGGTTGCCGGTCCAACGGTGGCGGATCGGCGAGGAACTCCTCGGCGGACCCGAACGTCTCGGCGCCGTACCCGACGGCGCGCGCCAGACGGGCGAGCGCTCTGCGGATCGCCGGGTCGTCATCGACCACGAAGAGGGTGCGGCCCCGACCGGCTTCTACGTCGCTCAAGGCCCCCCCTTCCCCGATCGTGGTTCCGAATCCATCCTGCATGCCGGCTGTCGTACGATGACCAATCTGGGAGGCAAGAGGTCCGACCGTCATTGGACCTTGGTCCCATCTGATGCCGATGGGGTGACCCGAGTGAAACGTCCCGCGCGACGGGAACGAGGGGATCGGGCTAGAGGCGTGTCCGGCCGATTCCCAGCCGTTCCGCCAGCCTGGCAAGCTCCGCCAGAGAACTGGCCTCCATCTTCTCCATCACCTTGCCGCGGTGCACCTTGACGGTCTTCTCCGACACCCCGAGCTCTCGGGCGATCTGTTTGTTCAATCGCCCGACGACTACGCGTTCGAAGACCTGTCGCTCCCTGGGGGTGAGAGCCTCCACCCGGCGTCGGATGTGCGCGAGCTCTTCAGCGGCCCGACGCCTCTCGGCATCCACCGATATGGCCTTCCGCACCGCCGCCACGAGACGGTCCGGGTCTGCCGGCTTCTCCAGGAAGTCGGCCGCCCCCGCCTTCATCGCGGCGACACTTTCCGGCACTCCGGCATCTCCGGTCAGGAACAGAATCGGACGATTCCTGTCGGCCTCGGCCAACTGATCCTGGAGCTGGAGTCCGTCGACCTCCGGCATCCGCAGGTCGAGCACGAGGCAACCCGGACAGGCGGGATCGGAGTCGGCCAGATACTCC
>JARRPA010000264.1:0-5036 GCA_037383305.1 Gemmatimonadota bacterium
CAAGAGAGAGATCCGCGACATCATGTTCCGGCAGATCCACACGCGTATTCACGATCGTATCGTTCCTTTCGATTCCCGTCGCTTCGCACCGCGCTCAGACGGCCGCGAGGAGCTCCTTGATCCGGTCGGTTCGCTCCCAGGAAAAGGCTCCGTCCCTGCGCGGCCGGCGGCCGAAATGTCCATAGGACGCTGTCTGGCGATAGATGGGTTTTCGCAGACCCAGCGCTTCGATGATCGCAGCCGGGCGAAGGTCGAACACCTTCCGTACGACCCGAACGATCTCCTCGTCGGGCATCGAGCCCGTGCCGTAGCTGTTCACCATCACCGAGACGGGACGAGCCACGCCGATCGCGTAGGCGACCTGGATCTCAACTTCGCTGGCGAGTCCCGACGCCACCAGGTTCTTCGCCACCCAGCGCGCGGCATAACTGGCGGATCGATCCACCTTCGTCGGGTCCTTTCCGCTGAACGCCCCTCCTCCATGACTGCCCAGGCCGCCATACGTGTCGACGATGATCTTCCGGCCTGTTACTCCTGCATCTCCGTGGGGTCCGCCCGTAACGAATCGACCCGTCGGATTGATGTGATAGTGCAGGCCCTTGTTCTTCGGCATCAGCGCGTCCGGGATCTCCGGATGGATGACGTGTTCCTTGAGCGCCCGCTCCAGTTCCTTCTTGCCGATCGACGGATCGTGCTGGGCCGAGAGTACGACGGTTCGTACGCAGAGCGCTCCGCCTTCCGCGTATTCGACCGTGACCTGAGCTTTTCCGTCCGGTCGAAGCCAGGGAATCGTTCCCTCGCGTCTGACCTTCGCCAGCCGGCGGGTGAGAGCATGCGCGATCGCGATCGGCACGGGCATCATGCTCTGCGTCTCGTTCGTCGCATATCCGAACATCATTCCCTGGTCCCCGGCGCCGCCCCTTCCCACCCCGCGGCTGATGTCCCCCGACTGCCGCCCGATCGAGGTGAGAACCGCGCAGGATCGATGGCTGAAGCCGTAGTCCTCGTCATCGTAGCCGATCTCGCGCACGGTATCGCGGGCGATCGCCCCGAAATCCGGGTGCGCCGTCGTCGTGATCTCACCGGCCAGCACGATCAGACCCGTCGAGACCAGCGTCTCGCACGCCACCCGTGCGTCGTCGTCCTCTTCGAGAATCGCGTCGAGAACGGCGTCCGAGATCTGGTCCGCGATCTTGTCGGGATGGCCTTCGGTGACCGACTCCGACGTGAACATGTGGTGATTTCTCTGCGCCACGCTGTCTCTCTTCTTGTCCCTGGTTCCGTAAGGCGCGCCAAGCTACCCGAGGGCAGATGACCCGGCAAGCGAAATGATCAGCGGTCCGGGACGGTTTCGCCCACATTCAGGGCACCCGTCCGGTCGAAGTAGTCCTGAACGATCCTTCTCACGTCGTCACCACTCTGGCATCTGGTGTTCCGCGCGCAGAGCTCTTCGAGATCGGCGACCGAAAGGTGCCGGATCAGTTCGCGGATCTCCGCCAGAGAAGAGAGCGATACGCTGAATTTCCGGTATCCGAGCCCGAGTAGCACCGCGACACCGGTCGGGTCGGCCGACAGCTCTCCGCAGACCGAGAGGTCGAGGTGATGGCTTTCGCATGCCTCGACGACGCGGCCGTACATCCGCACCAGCGCCGGGTGAAGCGGATCATAGAGCTCCGCGACGTTCGGATTTCCCCGGTCCGCTGCGAGCACGTACTGCGTCAGGTCGTTCGTTCCGAGGCTGACGAAGTCCACGTACGGTGCGAGAAGATCCAGGGTCTCGACGGCCGCCGGAGTCTCGACCATCAGTCCGACCGGGAGCCCGTGGCTTCCCACACCGCTTCCGAGCTCCCGGTACACGGCATCGAGCTGCTCGCGGGTCCGGGCCAGTTCATCGACCGAGATCACGAGCGGGACCAGCAGTCGGACGTTGCCACGCTCGGCCGCGCGCACCACCGCGCGAAGCTGGTTCCGGAACAACTCGGGCTCGTCGAGACAGACCCGTATCGCGCGCCAGCCCAGATATGGGTTCTCCTCCTGCTGCATCGACATGAACTGAGGGTACTTGTCTCCTCCGATGTCGAAGGTGCGGATCGTGACCTCGCGCCCGGGGAACGCCTCGACGACCGAGCAATAGGCTTCGAACTGCTCCTCCTCGGAAGGAATGTCGCGATGTCCGATCACGAGGAACTCGGTACGAAGCAGACCCACCCCTTCGGCGCCGAGTCGAATGGCTTCCTCGATTTCGATCGGCTGATCCAGGTTCGCCTGCACCACCGTCTGCACTCCGTCGACGGTCTCCGTCGGCTTCGCCGCCAGTTCCGCGAGGATCTTCCGGCGCTCCTGCAGGTGCGCGAGCGACCGTCGGTGCGATTCGATTTCGGCCGGCGTCGGATCGACGATCAGTCGACCGGACTTCCCGTCGACCAGGAGTTCGCAGCCATCGTGAATCTGTGCCAGCTGCGGGCCCAGGCCCACGACGGCCGGAATCCCGAGCGAGCGCGCGATGAGAACGCTGTGGGATCCGCGCGTCCCGGCCGAAGTGATCAGCGCCAGGACATGCCCGGGACGCATCCGAACAGCCATGCTGGGCGCGATATCGTGCGCCACGACGATGGAGGGCTCCTCCTCCTCGGACATCTCGAGACCCGGCGCCGGATGACCGAGCAGGCAGGAGAGTACGTTTCCCCGCACATCTCGAAGGTCGGCGAGCCGGTCCATCACCATGACATGCACCGACTCCATCATCTGGACCCGTTGCTCCAGCAGCTGAATTTCGAACGCGCGCTCTGCGCTGAGCAGATTCTGACGGATGTAGGCCTCGGTTCCCGCCAGCAGATCCGGATCCTCGATCATCCAGGCCTGTGACTCGAAGATCCTCCCTTCGAAACCCCCGAGGAGTTCCGTCGTCTCGCGCTGAAGTTCCTCCAGCCTCGCGAGCGCCTTGGCTCGGGCCCGCTGGAAACGCTCGATCTCCCGGTTCACCTCCGAGGCATCGATCGTCTTGTGGGAAATCGACGGGACCTCCCAGGTGATATACCGCACCGGTCCCAGCGCCCGACCGGGCGACGCGCCCACGCCTTCGAGCAACAGGCTCATGATCGGGCCTCCGGTCCATCGGACGACGTGCCGTAGTCGATCTCGCTCTCCCCGAACCCGGATTCCACGAGTCGGGAAAGCTCTTGAACCGCGGCCGTCGCGTCGATTCCATCCGCCCGGATCCGGAGGTGAGAACCGAACTCGGCTGCCAGCATCATCACCCCCATGATGCTCTTTCCGTTGACCTCCAGTCCCTCCTTTTCAACCGTGATGCTGGACGCGAAGCGCGACGAGAGCTTGACGAATTCCGCCGACGGCCGAGCATGAAGCCCGAGCCGGTTTGTGATCCATCGACAGCACCAGAGCCGCCGCGATCCGCCCGGTTCGGCGCGGCCAGCGAAAGGCGACCAGCGCGACGAACGCGGCTACGGCCGCCAGGGCTCCGAAGAAGCCCTCCCATTCGACCACATCGAGAACCCGGCGGCTGAGCAGCACCGTATCGAGACCGAGCAGGAACAGAATCACCGGACCGAGCCACCGCGGCACCCGGTCGAGCCAGGTCTCGTGCAGCGCCTTTCCTACGCCCAGCCCTTCGGCCCAGCCGCGTCGAAACCCCCAGATCCGTATGGCGATGTGGCCCACGTTGAAGGTGACCAGAAAGAGGGTCACCGACCAGAGGGGCCCCAGACCCATTCCGAATGCGGCGATCGCGGAGAGCAGGCAGGCAGGGCGCCAGGCCGCCCAGATCAGTCGATCGCCCACCGTGCCCAGCGGACCGCGAAGGGCGGTCCGGAACCTCTCGATGCTCGCAGCGCTCTCGCCCTCGAGCTCCGCCCGCGCCAGGGCTCCCGCAGCCATACCGGCCAGATTAGGGTGAGCGTTGAACGCCGACTGGTGTCGGGCCACGGAGTCGCGCAGGCGCACGGGATCGCCCGCATGGATGCGCCGGAGAAGCGGCAGCATCGTGAACGCCATGCCGCCGCCGATCATCGTCCGGTAGTTCCACGAGCCCTGCACGGCGAAGCTCCTCCACCAGGCCGAAAGCAGGTCTTTCCGGAGAGGCCTCATGAGTTCACGCCACGACTGCGACGAGAAGGGCCCCCGCCACCGCTCCGGCCAGCAAGAGGGGCCAGCCACGCACACCCCTCGAGCTGGTGCGCCCGCCCGCCCCCGCCGAAGCCGCCAGGGCCGTGACCAGCATCGCCGCGCCCCAGGCCGTTGCCGCCGCCGACGCGGGCTGCCCGACCGACCAGGCGGCTGCAAGCACTGCGGGCGCGACGAAACCGGCCGTAAGCAGGGCGCCTCGCACCGCATCCAGGCGGAGCGCCAGCCGATGTCTGCGCTCCAGTGACTCCGGGCGTGCGGCCAGGGCGGCTTCATCCGCCATCAGTCGCTCGTTGCCGCGCCTTCGCAACTGGACCGTGAACGCCCCGATCCAGCCGACCCCCCAGCCCGCGAGGATCGCCGCCACGAGAGCTCCCAGGGAGGCTCCTCCGGCCGCCGCGTACGCAGCCCCGGCCACGAGACCCGCCGGCCCGGCATCCGGATACCGGGCAGCCCCGTACGGCGGGTGGCGCAGGCTCATGAGCTCGAGCAGCGCACCAACGATGACCCCGGAAGCCGGGTCACCGAGCAGCCAGCCGCCGACCGTGGCCGACACGAGCGGCCGAGAGACCATCACCTGCGGCCAGGAGACCGCATCCAGGGCGAGGATGCCGCCGAGCAGGACCAGAATCAGCCAGCCCGTACTCTGCAGCGGAATCTCAGCCAGCGGCACGAACCAGCTCCTCCAGCGGCACCTCGCGAGCGGAGGGGAGATCGCGGGCGCTCACGGCTCCCGAGCGAACCTCGATGCGCTTGAGATCGGAAATCTCGTCGGGCGACAGATGAACGTAGGGCAACACTCGGCGCCGATCTCCGCCCGCATGCAGTCCTCCCAGATTCACCCGGCGCCCGTCGAGTATCCCGGCGTCGGCCAGGGCGCGCATGGTGGCCGGAGT
>JARRPA010000265.1:0-3376 GCA_037383305.1 Gemmatimonadota bacterium
AACGGGGAGGTAGACGATGTGTCTCGGGATTCCGGGGAAGATCGTGGAGATATACGGGACCGAGGGCTTGCCGATGGGTGTGGTGGACTTCGGCGGCGTGCGACGTGAGGTGTGCCTCGCGTACGTGGCCGACGACGTCGAGCCCGGCGACTACGCGATCGTTCACGTGGGTTTCGCGATCTCGCTGGTGGACGAGGAAGAGGCGCTTCGGACCTACGAGGCGCTCAGGGAACTGGACCAGCTGGATGAGCTCGAATGGATGTCGGAGATCGGCTCGGGCCGTCCGCCGGGTTCCGTGGAGTCGGCGGAAGGATGAAGTACCTCAGCGAGTACCGGGACCCGGAACTGGCGCGGACGCTGGTCGGACGAATCAAGGGGGAATCCACCCGCCCCTGGACACTGATGGAAGTGTGTGGCGGCCAGACCCATACGATCGTCAAGCAGGGGCTTCCGGAGCTGCTGGGAGAAAGCGTGGAGCTGATTCATGGCCCCGGATGCCCCGTATGCGTGACGCCGCTCGAGCAGATCGATCGGGCGCTGCATCTCGCCTCCCGTCCGGAGGTGATCTTCACATCGTTCGGAGACATGCTCCGGGTTCCGGGAAGCGATTGTGACCTGTTTCACGTCCGGGCGCGAGGCGGAGAGGTGCAGGTCGTCTATTCACCCCTCGATGCTCTCGAGCTGGCGCGCGAGAATCCGGGTCGCGAGGTCGTCTTCTTCGCGGTGGGATTCGAGACTACGGCTCCCGCCAATGCGATGGCCGTCTGGCGGGCTCGGGAGCTGGACGTGCGTAACTTCAGTGTCCTGGTTTCGCACGTCACGGTCCCTCCTGCGATGACCGCGATCCTCGAGTCGCCGGAGAACCGCGTGCAGGGTTTCCTGGCAGCGGGCCACGTGTGCACGGTAATGGGCTGGGAGGAGTACGAGCCTCTGGCTCGCCGTCACCGGGTGCCGATCGTCGTCACCGGGTTCGAGCCCGTGGATATCCTCGAGGGGATCTGGATGGCGGTCCGGCAACTCGAGGAAGGCCGATACGAGGTGGAGAACCAGTACGCCCGGTCCGTACGTCGGGAAGGCAATCGTCCGGCGCGGGAGATCGTGGGCAAAGTATTTCAACTCGTCGACCGCCAATGGCGGGGGATCGGAGAGATCCCTGCGAGCGGGCTCGGGCTGCGCGACGAATTCGCGCCGTGGGACGCGGAAAGGAAGTTCGAGTTGAGTCACATTCGGGCCACCGAGCCCGACGAGTGCCGTGCCGGTGATGTCCTGCGCGGCCGGATCAAACCGATCGAGTGCGCAGCGTTCGGCTCGGCCTGTACGCCGGAGACGCCGCTGGGCGCTCCGATGGTCTCCTCGGAAGGGGCCTGCGCCGCCTACTGGGCGTTCGCCCGGTACCGGGGCACGGAGGCGGTGCCCGGCGCGACGGACGGAGGGAGCGTCGAGACCGCCGCCCCGGGGGGCGCATGACCGATCCGCCGGCGGAGTTCACCGATTCTGACGCAGAGCCGCCCGTCGTTTCCCCTCCCGACGCCCGGTCCCTGGCGGCGAGGGGACTGACCTGTCCCGTTCCGGCCGCGGAAGGAGACCGGGTGCTCCTCGGTCACGGCTCCGGGGGAAAGCTCTCGGCACGGTTGATTCGCGACCGCTTTCTGCCACGCTTCTCAAACCCTGCGCTCGCCCCTCTCGGCGATGGGGCGGTCATGTCGCTCGGAGCGGAGCGGTTCGCGATCTCGACCGACACGTTCGTAGTCAGCCCTCTCGAGTTCCCCGGCGGCGACATCGGTCTGCTGGCCGTACACGGGACACTCAACGACATCGCGATGATGGGGGCGGAGGCCGTCTGCCTCAGCAGCGGCTTCGTGCTGGAAGAGGGGCTTCCCCTCGAGGTTCTCGACCGGGTTCTGGATTCGATGGCACGGGCCGCGGCAGAGGCGGGCGTTCCGCTCGTCACGGGCGACACCAAGGTCGTGGAGCGGGGCAAGGCGGATGGCCTCTACGTGAACACTACGGGAATCGGGAGGCTGCGGGCGGGATTCGAGCCCGCTCCCGATCGAGCTCGACCCGGGGACGCGGTGATCGTCAGTGGAGAGATCGGGCGTCACGGGATTGCCGTGATGACGGTCCGAGAAGGGCTCGGGTTCGAAGTAACCGTGGAGAGTGATACGGCGCACCTGGGTCCGTTGATGGAGGCGCTGCGAGACGCATGCGGGGAAGACGTTCGAACGCTGAGAGACCCGACTCGCGGAGGCGTGGCCAGCGCGCTCAACGAGATCGCGGCCTCCTCGGGCGTCCGAATCGAGCTGGAGGGCTCGGCGCTTCCCGTTCCCGGCCCGGTGCATGCCGCGTGCGAGGTTCTCGGTCTCGACCCCCTGTATGTCGCGAACGAAGGAATTCTGATCGCGATCGTGGGACCGGAGTCGGAGGCGGACGCCCTTCGAGCCCTTCGGAGTCACCCGACGGGGGCCGAGGCGAAGAAGATCGGGCAGGTCCAGTCCGGTCCCGCCGGCATGGTGACGCTCCGAACGGGGCTCGGTGGCAGCCGGGTCGTGGACATGCTTCCCGGAGATCAGCTCCCGCGGATCTGCTGACCTCGATCCGTCGACCCGGTCCCTTCCGGGGCGGTACGAATCAGTTCTGCCCGATCCAGTCGATCCGGACCGTGATCGCAGCGAGCCCGAGTCCGCTCACGGACGCGTTGATGTCGATGTCGTAGCTCCCCTCGGGGCAATCGGCGAGGTCCACCGCCGACATGTCCACGACGATATCGATCGAAGCCGAGGCGCCGGGCGCCAGGTTCGCGACCGAGCCTGGTGAAAGACGCGTTTCCATCTCGGGGCACACCTGTCCTGAGATCTCGCCGATCCCGATGCCCAACGCCGCACCGACCACGATCGGTCCCAGGGTGGACTCCCCCTCGTTCGTCAGAACGGCGCTGGTCTCCCGGGCCAGTTCGAGGTCGACGAAGCCGGGCTGGAATTCGAGGTCTCCGAATTGCGGCCCGATCGGGTCTTCATCGGAACAGCCGGCCAGCGCGATCGAGAACGCGATTCCCAGGAATCCCGCCCACTGCCTGTAGCTTACCTGCATGCCGCGTCTCCCCGCCTGTTGTCAGGTGTCCCGTTCGCTCGGGAACTCTCCAGCGCTCCTCGACGCTCCGAATACCCCGTCGGGCCGGATCGGCTCCGGTGCAGGCAGGCAGCGGTCGAACACCTCCCGGAGGCACCTGAGCCACGAGCATCGGCAGCTTGACGGATTCGGCGATGACGGCCATTGTTAAAAGCTGTCGACGAATTGGCAACCAGACGCTCGAGCGTCCGCGCCACGAGCCGTAAGCTGGAGACTGAACGATGAAGACCGGGATTCACCCAGAATATAC
>JARRPA010000266.1:0-3734 GCA_037383305.1 Gemmatimonadota bacterium
CATGCCGGGGCCGCCGGCTATCTGCTGAAGGACGACGCCGGGCCCGCGCTGCTACGCCAGGCGGTGCGGGCGGTGCACGAGGGAGATTCCTACTTCAGCCCTGCGGTCGCTGCCCGCCTGACCGAGGCCTTGCGAGGCGGATCCTCGGGCTCGGCCGACCCACTCGAGCGCCTCACAGGCAGGGAGCGACAAGTGCTCCGCCTCGTGGCAGCCGGCCACAGCAACAAGCAGATCGCGGCCGAGCTCGGAATCAGTCGGCGGACAGTCGAGAGTCACCGCGAAAGCATGATGCGAAAGATCGAGATTCGTACCGTGGCGGGACTCACCCGCTTCGCCCTCGAGAACGGGTTGCTGGAAGACATCGACTGATCCGATCTGACGCGGGGCTGTAGGGCAGCCTTCCTGTTCTCCCTTCCTGTTCTCCAGCCGGAATCAGCACTTTTCCCGTCCGTACAACTACGGATCGGGTTTCGGTAGATTTGCGAATATTCTCGTCTTCGGGGCTCTCGTAGGATTCTTCCACGCTCTCCTTCAACCCGGCGGGGCACCCCCTGCGGGCGTCCCGCCGGCACTTTTTGACCCCTCAGGCGTTCCATGGAGGACACCGTGCTCGCACCTACGGATGCGACCCGCGCGCCCGTCCGGATGAGGCTCGTCAGGTTGGCTGCCCCCTTCGTCGCCGCGCTGCTCCCTGCCGCACCACAGCTCCTGTCTCCCCGGTCTCTGTCGGCCGCCCCCGGCGTCGCCCGGCTGCAGGTTACGCCGCAGGAGGCCCCCGATTCGACACGGTCGGACACGCTGAAACTCGAACCGATCATTCTCGATCCGATCAACGTTACGGCCACCCGCGAGGAGAAGGGAATTTTCGAAACGGCCGCCCCCGTATCGGTGGTCGACACGCTCGCGGTCCGGGAGAGGAAGCCGAACAATGCGGCCGACCTGATCCGTGACCTGCCGGGGATCGACATCAACGGCGTGGGGGCGAACCAGGCGCGCCCCACGATCCGCGGACAGAGGGGTCAGCGCATCCTCCTGCTCGAGGATGGACTGCGGCTCAACAATGCCCGCCGCCAGGCGGACTTCGGCGAATTGCCGGCGATCGTCGACATCACGGGCGTTCAGCGAGTGGAGGTGGTGAGAGGTCCGGCCTCCGTCCTTTATGGCTCCGACGCGATCGGTGGGGTAGTGAACATGCTCCAGAACGCAGCACCGCGGTACGGTCCGGGGGACTCGTACCGCGGGAGCCTGAACTTCTCGTGGCGGGACGAGGGCGAGCAGCTGTGGCCGAGCGGCGAGGTGTACGGCCGCTCGGGGCACGTCGGATACGGAGCATCCGCCTCATATCGAAACACACGGAACTACTTCGCGCCTGACGGCTCCTTCGGCGACATCAGTTTCGACAACGAGGTCGAAGTGCAGGACTCCGGGGTCCGCGACGAGAACTACGGCGTGTACCTCGATTATGCCTTCGATGAAGATCAGCAGATTTCCTTGAAGGGCGATTTCTACCGGGCCGAGAATGCCGGCTTCGGATACGTCTCGAATGCCGATCTCGGGCAACCGGATGATGCGCAGATCGAGCTCTCTTATCCTGACCAGTCCGTCGATCGTTTCACCCTGGCTTACGATGGAATTCAGCTCGGGCTTCCCGTGGCCGACCGAATTCAGGTCTCCGGTTCGTACATGAACAACGAGCGTACGTTCTCGCAGAATATCGGGATCTTCGACCCGTTCGGGCCGGGTACGGCGATCCGGATTCAAACCGAGAATTACACGGATCTCGAAGGGTTCGGCGTGCGCGGCGAAGCCTCGAAGCTCTTGTTCGGCAAGCACCTGCTCACGTACGGCGGTGACTACTACCACGACGACTCGGTCAATCGGGACTTCAGTGAGACCCAGCTGGAGTTCGGGCCTCCGGAATTCGTTCCTCCGCAGGTGAGCGAAGACAGCCTGTCGAACGTGCCGAACGCGACCTACGAGCGGGGAGGCGTGTTCGCACAGGTGGACCTGCAGCTCGCGCGTCGCGTCGCGCTCATCGTAGGAGGCCGCTACCAGAGCGACAAGGCAACGCCGAAGCCGACGGATGGCTTCGGTGGCCTGCCCGAATCGAGCAAGAACGATCAGTTCGTCGGGGCGGCGAACCTGCTGGTGGAGGTCCTGCCGAGTCTCAACGTGGTCGGCAACGTGGGAACCGGGTTCCGTTCGCCGAACTTGATCGAGCTGTTCTTCGACGGCGCCACGCCGGAGGGGGGCGGCTATCAGATCTCCAATCCGAACCTCGATCCCGAGACCAGCGTCAACTTCGATCTGGGTCTCAAGTACCGTCGATCGAATGTCGCGTTCGAGGGCTTCTACTTTCAAAATGAGATCGAGGACGGGATCCGGATCGCTCAAATCCCGGACAGTGTGATCGGTCCGTTCCCGGCGTTCCAGAACGTCAACGTGGAGAAGATCCGAGTGAAGGGCGTGGAGTTGATGGCCGAATGGCAACCGCTGCTCGGACTGTCGATCGCCGCGACGTACACCTGGATCGACGGAGATGATCTCACGCCGACCGATTCACAAGGAGTCGACCTGGATCGAAACAACCCCGTCGGCGACTCCTACTCCAATCGGATCACGGGCGAGCTGGCCTACCGCGCTCCCGGCGGTCGATTCTGGGCGGCGTACCAGGTTCGGCACAACGGAGAACAGCAGAATTCCGGCTCTCTGATCGGAACGCAGGTGGACAGGGATTGTGGGTCCGTCGAGGCCGGTGGGGACGGGTCTGCGTGCCGAATTCCTGCGTTCACCGTGATGCACCTGCGAGGCGGAGTGCGACTCTTCGACTACGGATCTACGACCAGCAGCCTGATGCTCGGCGTCGAGAATCTGACGAACGAGCTCTATGCCGAGTTCTCCAATGCATCGTTCTTCCGGCCGAACCCCAGGCGCACCTTCGTCGTCAGCTGGGTGACCAGCTTCTGATCCGGATCTGACTCCGGGCCGCGACCGACCCCGGTCGCGGCCCGACATTCTCGCGAACCCGTCGAGCATCAACGAACGGAATTCGAATGCGAAGTGTCGTCCACTTCATTCCGATCATAACCAGCATTTTCGCCACCTGGTTCGGCTTCGTGCTTCTGCGCCGATACCGAAAGCGCGGTGGTCTGCACCATCTCTGGTGGTCGATCGGCGCCTTCGCCTACGCGGCCGGAACGATCACCGAGTCCTTGACCACCCTGCTCGGTTGGCACGAACCGTTGTTTCGGTCCTGGTACATCAGCGGGGCCCTGTTCGGGGGCTTTCCGCTCGCCCAGGGTACGGTCTATCTGCTGTTCTCTCGCAGGACGGCTGATCGACCGATCGACATGTCGCTCGTCGAGCCGTACCGACTGTCGGGCAAGGTCATGGAGTGGCAATGGGTCCGGGCGTTCAGCCCCTTCATCAATCTGTATGCCGTGACATTCCTGATCGGGGGCGCGATCTACTCGGCTTTGAAATTCCGCAAGGTACCCGGGATGCGGAATCGTACGATCGGAAATTGGCTCATCGCCATCGGCGCCATTCTCCCCGGCATAGGCGGGACCGCCACCCGGATGGGTCACGTCGAGGTGCTCTACGTTACGGAACTGGTCGGCATCTTGTTGATCTACCTTGGTTTCCGGTTCGCGACGTCTCCGACCGTCGAGGCCACGGAAGCTGGTGAAGCGGAACTCTCGACGGCCTGATTCGCACGGATTGACGGTTGGCGT
>JARRPA010000267.1:0-4690 GCA_037383305.1 Gemmatimonadota bacterium
TGGATTGCTTGTTGTGTCCGACGTCGCTCCGAGATGTCCGCCGGCACGTTCCGTGTGAGCGCCCAGCGGAGGAGACCCCCCAGGAAGACGGCCGCCATGGTGTAGAGGGGCAGATATACACCCACCGCGAACGCGAGGACGGGGATCTTGAACAGCGTCGCCGCCAGTCCGATGCCGATACCGATCAGAATCAGCGCCCACGGCAGATTCTGGTCGAGCACTCCGTCGATCACGAGCTTCATCAGGACAGATTGCGGCGCGGGCAGCTCGGCGCCCCCCAGGCCCCCCGGCACGGTCGAATGGAGCAGCATCACGACGAGCACGACCACGCCGGCCGAAGTGACCACACCGATCAGCTCTCCGACCTGCTGCTTCCAGGGTGTGGCGCCGAGAATGAAGCCGGTCTTGAGGTCCTGAGATGTGTCACCCGCGATCGACGCCGCGATGCAGACCACCGTTCCCACCATCAGGGCCGTGGCCTTACCCGCGGTATCGGTCCAGCCGAGCAGCAGGAAGATCAGACTGGTCCCGAGAAGCGTGGCGATGGTCATGCCCGAGGTCGGGTTCGAGGTGACGCCCACCAGGCCTACGATCCGCGAGCTGACGGTGACGAAGAAAAAGGCGAAGATGGCGATGCAGAGCGACGCCATGGCCCGGACGGGGATGGAGTCCAGCTCTCCGAGTATGCCGGGGACGAGGGTGAGGACGAGAAGCACGGCGGCGACGAACCCCAGCACGAGCTTGAAGGAGAGGTCCCGGTCCGTGCGTTCGCCGGCCGGGGCCTCGCCGCCACGGCGCGAGATCTGGCTGAGTCCGAGCTTGAAGGACTCGATCATCGTCGGGACCGACTTGATCAGCGTGATGATGCCGCCGGTCGCGACGGCTCCGGCCCCGATGTAGCGCACGTAGCGGTTCCAAAGCTCGGCCGAGCTCATTTCCCGGATCAGTTTCTCCGTTTCCGGAAAGAGAGGTTCCGAAAGTCCCGAGCCCCAGAGGTAGATGGCGGGGATGATGACGAGCGCGGAGAGAGCTCCTCCCGCGACCATCACGGTCGCGATCCGGATGCCGAGGATGTATCCGACCCCGATGAGAGGCGGGGACACGCTGGCCGACAGCCCAGCCCGGAGCGGCAGTTCGACCGCGAACTTCCCGGGCACCAGCTTCAGGCCGTCGGTGAGAATCTTGAAGAACATCCCGACGCCGATCCCCCAGAACACGCCCGACGCCTGCTCACCGCCCTCCTCGGCTGCTACCAGCACCTCGGCGCACGCCAGTCCCTCCGGATACGGCAGATTGCCGTGCTCGCCGCGGATCAGGTAACGACGCAGAGGCACCATCGCGAGGACACCGATGAGCCCCCCGCTCATCGCCAGCAGAGTCAGTTGCAGCCACTGCGGATTCAGGCCCCACATGAACAGGGCAGGAATCGTGAACAGCACCCCTGATGCGACCGACGAGCTCGCAGAGCCGACGGTCTGAGACATGTTCGTCTCGAGGATCGAATGTCGGAGCCCGAACGCCTTCATCAGGCGGAAGGCCACGACCGTGAGCACGGCGACGGGGATCGAGGTGCTGATCGTCAGGCCGGCCTTCAGGCCGAGGTAGGTGTTGGCCGCCCCGAAGACCATGCCGAGAACGATGCCTGTCAACACAGCCTTGATCGTGAACTCCGTCAACGACTCGCCGGCCGTGAGCGGAACGTATTCCTCGCCGGGTCTCGGATCGTACGCAGTGGGCGGAAGTGTGCGTCCGGACATCGGGACTCCAGGACTCGGTTCAGATTGCGTTCGCGGTTTCGAGGCGCCGCGCAACCTCGGCGGTGCCGCGTTCCGCGTCAATCCGCGCGTGGTTAGGATGAAGGCATGCCGAGAGCGACCGAAGAACACCCGATCGTACTCTTCGACGGCGTGTGCCACCTCTGCCATGCCGCGGTTCGATTCATCATCGCGACGGACCGCGAGGGCACGTTTCGCTTTGCTCCCCTCGAATCCGACCTCGGTCGTCGCTTGTCGGACGGGAGGTTCGAGGACGGTGCGGAGCCGGACAGCGTGCTCCTGGTGGATGACGGAGATCTCTATGAAGGGGCCGAGGCCGCTCTCCGGATCGCACGACGACTCGGACCGCCGTGGTCGGCTCTCGGCATCTTACGTATCGTTCCCCGGAGCTGGAGAGAGAGGCTCTACGCGTCGGTCGCCCGGCGTCGATATCGCTGGTTCGGCCGACTGGATCACTGTCCCGTGCCGGATCCGGACCTCCGGGAGCGATTTCTCCCCTGAGCCGGGGGCGACAGCTCCGGCATCCGGGTTGTCTACGCTCCCTCGCCTGCCCCGACGATCGTCACTTCCAGTCGCCCCACGCGGGAGATCTCCGATACGATCTCGTCGCCGACCTCGAGGGGCCCGACCCCGGCCGGGGTCCCCGTGAACAGGAGATCCCCGGGGCGCAGCTCCACCTGCCGGGAAAGCACGGAGATGAGGCGCGGCACCTTCCAGATCATCTCCGAAATGTCGCCTTCCTGTCGGATCTCGCCATTGACGGTCGCCCGGATTCGACCTCTTCGCGGGTGGCCGATGCGGGACACGGGAACCAGCAGGGAGCAGGGGGCCGATTTGTCGAAGCCTTTGGCGAGGCTCCACGGGCGGCCGCGCGCCTTCGCCTCGGTCTGCCGGTCGCGGCGTGTCAGGTCGAGACCGACGCCGTAGCCGAAGATCACGGATTCCGCTTCGGCCTCGGAGAGATTCCGTCCGCGACCAGACAGGGCGGCGACGAGCTCGACCTCGTGATGGAGGAGCTCCGTGTCGTCCGGGTAGGGCACGGGACCGCCGCCGGGTGCCAGCGCCGTCGTCGGCTTGAGAAAGAAGAACGGCAATGAGCCCTTCGCCACGCGACGGGAGGCCGGTTCCATTTCCCGGGCGTGCGCCTCGTAGTTGCGGCCGACGCACCAGATGCGACCGACCGGAAACCGGCGGTCGTCTTCACGGACCGGCAGCGAAGGAGGGGAAGGGGGCGCGACGACCCACGGGCCGGGTGCTCGTTCGCCATCAGACACCGGGGTGACCCGGCGGCAGCACGGCTCCGCTTTCGAACAAGCTGCGGCTCTCCGCCCGGGAGAGCTCCAGGTCCCCCTCGAGTATGTCCCACGCGTCCTGAGACAGGTGAGGAGGCGGCCGCAGCGCCGGGTCCGTGGGGACTCCCTCGTCGAGTGCCACGGTCCGGAGTCCGACCTGGTCATCCTCTCGAAGCAGAAGGGGTGCCGCGTCGGGGGAGCTCAGCGCCTCGCCCAGATCGAGGACGGGCCCGGCCGGCACGGCATGCCTCCGCGCGATCGAAGTTCCGGGCGAATCGCGGATCCGCGGCCAGGCCCGGCTCGCCCACCGCTTCGCAGAGCCGGCGGAATTGTCGATCGGTCCCTACCGCGAGGACGATCGACTCTCCCCCGGCGCACTCCCAGACCTGACCGTAGGGAACGATGCTCGGGTGCCCGGATCCCAGCGGCCCGGGCACCTCTCCCGTGGTGAGCCAGCCGGTTCCCTGATTCGCGAGCGACGCGAGCCCCGATCGGACCAGCGACGTGGAGAGGTGCCGACCGCGCCCGGTCCGCTCGCGGATCAGGAGGGCCACCAGGATCCCCTCCTTCAACTGGTGAGCTGCCAGCAGGTCCATGAGCGCCACGGGCATCTTCAGGGGCCGCGCCCCGGGCTCGCCGTTGATCGACATGAATCCCGTAGCGGCCTGAAGAAGCGCGTCGTAGCCGGGACGGTCATCATGACGGCCGAAAGCGGTAACCTCGGCATAGATCAGGCGGTCGTTGCCCGCCCGCAGCGTGTCGACGTCCACGCCGAGCGCCTCGGCCTGACCGGGGCGATAGCTCTCCCGGAAGGCGCCAGCCCCGAGTCACATCTCCACCGGTGGAGGGGTTCTCGATCTTGATGACGTCGGCGCCCAGCTCTGCGAGGAACATGCCTGCGGCCGGACCCGCGAGCACACCGGCGAGCTCGAGGACACGCAGTCCGTGGAGTGGAGGGGATTCGGACATGGAGCGAAGATGGTCCAGCGCAGTCCTCTCCGCGAGCCGTCAAGGCGGCGCAGCGACTTGCCGGGCACCCCGAGTCTCGGGCAATATCGAATTCTTCGAGATCCTTGCAGTGCGGCCGGAGGGAAGAGCTGGAACGACCGGATTTCCTCGAGCGGAGGCTGAAATGGACGCAAATCGAACGGGTATGACCGCTGCCGCCCTCGTCGGAGTCATGATGACGACGGCGTGTGCCTCCTCGCCGCCCCCCGTGATCGAGCCGGATCCGTATGAAGCCGTTGCCGTCGCCGAGGCCCGCATCGACTCGTCCGGGGTTCTGGGTCACGTGGAATTCCTCGCCAGCGATGAGCTCGCCGGACGCGACACGCCCAGTCCCGGACTCGAGGCCGCCGCGCCTATGACGGAGGCCGCGGCAAGCTGCGAGGGATGGTCAACATCAGCGAACGGCCCGCCGAGGTTGAGGACCGTTCGGTGCCGGGCCATTGGGAAGGCGACCTGATCATCGGCACGGGCCGGTCGGCGATCGGCACGCTCGTCGAACGCAGCAGTCGCTCAACGCTGCTGGTGCACCTGCCGCGGCTGGAGGGCTGGGGCGAGAAACCGTATGTGAAGAACGGTCCATCTTCGGCGGCTACGGGGCCGTCGCGATGAACGCCG
>JARRPA010000268.1:0-5127 GCA_037383305.1 Gemmatimonadota bacterium
AGAAGAGCCGCCCCGGAGACTCGGGGCGGCCCTTCGTGCTTCAGGGGCCGTACCGCCCGGTCAGATCTTGACGACGTTGGAGGCCGCCGGACCCTTCTGACCCTGAACGACGTCGAATTCGACGATATCGCCCTCGTTCAGGCTCTTGAATCCTTCCGCCTGAATGGCAGAATGGTGCACGAAGTAGTCCTTGCCGCCTTCATCGGGCGTGATGAACCCGTAGCCCTTCTCGTCGCTGAACCACTTCACGGTGCCACGCATGCGCATCGTCCTGCTCCTGTGTTCGGTCAACGTTCGGAGTTCGGACGATACCGCAGCTTCCGACCGCTTGACGCTCTCGCGGACTCGACCCCCGCGCTGGGCTCCGGGGCCCGCCAAGCCCCGGTATCTGCCGTTTACTGTCGCCAGAATGGCGCAGATGGTCAAGAGCCTGCCGCACTCGGCGCCGAGCCGCGCCTCGACTTGTGATCCGGGTGCGCAAACCCGGTCCGCGCCGGGCGTCGGGGACGGGTCAGAAGAAGGCGGTGACGGAGAGGTAGAGGCTTCCGGGCGCGATCCCGTACTCGGAGGCCGGGAGGATCTCGGCGGTCCCCGCGAGAGGCGTCGCGACCGATCTCGTCTCCGATCCGATGCCGAGAAAGACTCCCGCTCGACCCGTGATCTCGTTGGAGAGCGAGACGGACGCAGCCGGCGAAAGCAGCAGGCTTCCGTCCGACAGGTTCCACAGGCTGAGCCATTCGAGAGTCAGCAGCGGTCCGGCCTGCCACGTGGCCTGCAGCGCGGTCTCGTGACGACCGAGAACCTGGAGCTCCCCTCGCCGCCACGCATCGGACAGCACGGTCTGCACGAGCTCTTCACCCGACCCGGCCCCGAACCCATCGAACTGGTACTCCAGCGCCAGGTACAGGTCGCGGCCGGCGAGGCCGACGTTTCGGTCCGCTCCGAGCGCCGCTCGCCACACGAGGTCATCCGGCTCATCACGCACCGTCATCTCGGCTCGAAAGGCCGTGCCGCCTGTCGTGAGGGTGGCCGACAGTGCCGCCCCGGCACGGTCGTGGATCACCCCGGCCCAGCCGCCCATCTCCCAGGCGCCCTCGATGGTCGTGACGCGCAGCAGGGCGGTGAGATCCGATTCGTCCCCGACCTCGGACGGATTCACGACCGCGTCCAGTTCCGTGAACGCACCCGCGAATATCCGGGCCCGAAGTACGTCCACACCGACGCGGTAGTCGCGGAACGGGTCCGCCGGATCGAAGGGCGCGAACGGGTCCGCCGGGGTGAGGAACAGGGTCGTCGCCCAGGACACCGCCTGGCGACCGGCCGAAAGCTCGAAGTGCTCGCCCACGGGCAGCCGCACGGCCAGGCGGTCGACCCGGTGGCTCCAGCGGGCATGATCGCTCTCGGCGATCGTGCCCTGCAGGGGGAGCCACGGGGTACGCAATTCGCCGATGCCGACCGAGCCGTACGGAAGGGCCCCGATCGACGGATCGGTGTAAAGGCGCAGGGCCTGCTCGTACGCGACCTCGAGGGAGACGGTTCCGAGGGAAGGCGTGATGCCCAGCCGCAGGCGCTGGAGGTCGGTCGCTCCCTCCGGAGTGAACGGGCCGCTCAGAGACGCGGTACCTACGTTCAGATAGTAGCCGGTGAAATCGAAGCCGAAATCCTGCGCACCGACGGGTCGCACCAGAAGACCGGCGACCACCACCGGAAGGGCCACCACGAGACGGATCCGCACCGCGCTCTCAATCCCGCCTTTCGTCTGAAACGATCTGGCCATCCACGAGCCGGATGTTGCGGCGGGCCCTGTCCATGAGATGCCGGTCGTGGGTGGCGAACACGAACGTCGTCCCGAGCTCGCGGTTCAGCTCCTCCATCAGTTCGATCAGTGAGGTGCTCGTCGCCATGTCGAGATTCGCGGTCGGTTCATCCGCCAGGACCAGCGCCGGCTCGCCGACGACCGCCCTGGCGACGGCCACCCTCTGCTGCTGTCCTCCGGAGAGCTTGCCGGGCAGCCGGTCTTCGAGACCCTCGATCCCGATCCGCTTGAACAGCTCCCCGACCCGCCGTCGCCGCTCCTCGGCCTCGGAGCCGCGCAGCAGCAGGGTGAACTCGGCATTCTCCAGCGCTGTCAGGACCGGCAGCAGGTTGTAGGCCTGGAATACGAATCCGATCCGGTTCAGGCGCAGCTCGGCGAGGTCCCGGTCCGGCAGCCCGCCGATCTCGCGGCCATCCACCCAGACCTTACCGTTCGTGGGGCGCGTGAGGCCCCCGATCATGTTGAGGAGCGTCGTCTTCCCCGACCCGGAGGGCCCCGCGAGGACGACGAACTCACCCGGCTCCACCCGGAACGTGACTCCGCGCACGGCTTCGACCCGGATATCTCCGTTCTCGAAGATCTTCCACAGATTCTCTGTCCGAACTGCCGCCGTCGTGACGTTCATTCCGCAAATTTCATCGCCTGCGCCAGGTCGAGCCGCGTGGCTCGCCAGGCTGGATAGATGGAGGCCGCCGTGCCGACGGCGAAGACGAACAGGAGACTCTCGGCCACTTGCACGAGCCGGAACTCCGGTACGATGACCGGATCGATGACCGTGCCGGCCGCCGTCATTTCCCCGCTCATCATGGACGAGAAATCGATTCCGTTCCGGAAGAACAGCCATACGACCGCGAGTCCGATCAGCATCCCCACCACGCCGCTGGCGAGCGTGAGAAGCATGCCTTCCGTGAAGACGAGGCGGCCGACCTCTCCCCGGTTCAGGCCCAGGGCTCGCATGACGCCGAACTCCCGGGTCCGCTGCATGACCGACATGAGGATCGTGTTGATGATCGTCAGACCCGCGATCGCGAAGAGCACTACGTGAAACACGTAGTCGGTCCAGTCATCCATCCGGACCGCCGCGTCGAGCTCGGGATTCGACTCCCGCCAGCCGATCGCGCGCACCGCGTCGCTTCTCTCCGCCCGAGAAGCGTCGAGCGATCGGAGCACAGGGCGGACCGACCGGCTGGAATCGAGCAGCAGATCGACGGATGTGACCGCTCCCGGCACGCCGAGCCATTCCCGCGCCGTCTCGAGGGGGATCTGGACCAGTCCCTCGTCCGCCTCGGGCAGTCCGGTGCGGAAGATCCCGATGACGCGCGCCATCTGACCGACGATCTCTCCCGAGGCGTCCTGTGCCGTAAGCACGAATCGATCGCCCGTCTCCAGCCCGAGCCGTTCCGCGAGCCCGGCTGCGATCTCCCGCGGCGGCGTGGCTGCGGGCTTGGCCAGCACCATCGCGACATTGGAGGCGAAGTCGCAGCGATACGTGCCCGCTTCCCAGCCGCACGCCGGCCTCGATCCAGTCCTCGTGGCCCCCCTCGGCGAGAGCCCGCGAGAATACGAGCAGCGCCATCGCGACGATCATCGCCGCTCCGCTCAGCAAGGTCCGGCGACGTTGCCGCACGAGATTGCGCACCGCGAGGCGCAACCGGAGCCGGAAGCGGGAGCTCATCGACCGGAGAGCGTATCGGCAGGAGGTACGCGAGCGCTTCGCACGGCCGGGAGCACGGCGGCCACCACCGCGATCGCGAACAGGGACAGGGCGGTGAGAAATAGCATGCGCCAGGGGTATTCCACCCTGAGAATCGGCCTCATCAACCCGCCGGCGAAGGTGAACCCTCCGTAGAGCCAGCTCACGTCCGGAGGCCACCGATGCCACCACACCAGAATCGGGGCGGCCAGCACGACGCCGACCACCAGGCTGAGTCCGGCCATCGACAGAGCCTCCGTGACCACGGAGCCCGCCACGAGCCGCGGCCGGGTTCCCAGCGCGAGCAGCAGCGCGAACTCCCGACGACGCTCGAAGCTGGACATGAGCAGCGTGTTGGCGACGCCGAAGCTGGCCATGCCGAAGACGAGGGCTAGCAGCAGCCACTGCATACTCTCGGTGAGCCGGGCATACTCGACCATCTCAGGCCGGAATTCCGTCCATGCCCTGGCATGAGCGTCGATGTCCGGACCGAGCGCGGCCCGTATCGCCGCGTCGACCTCGACGACCGCCGTCGGCGCCTGCCACGGATCGGTCACGCGGGCCGCGACCTCGTGAATCTGTCCCGGGCCGAGGGCGAGAAGGGCCTGTGCCGCGTCGAGGGGCAGGAACGCCCAGGTCCGGTCGATGTCGGCCAGAGATGACTCGAAGATCCCGCTAACGACGAAGAGGTCATTCCCCAGAGATCCATCGGCGGCGGGCGCGACGAGCACGACGGTATCGCGGACATTTGCCTCGACCTGTCGGGCCATCTCCGCGCCGAGCAGGATCTCGTTGCGACCGGATCGGGGAAGCGCTCCGTCGCGCAGCATGGTGAGAATTCGACTGACCCGGATCTCGCGCTCCATGTCGGTTCCGAGCAAGACGCCGGCGGCCGTGGCGGATCCCGTGCTCACCAGACCGGCACCGAATGTCCGCGGCACCGCGGCGGTCACTCCGGGGACCGAGACGACCGCCGCGACGATCGAGTCGAGGTCGGTTCCGTCGCGTCCCCCGATCGTCGCGTAGAGATCGCGCTCCGGAAGGTAGTCGTCGGCGTGAACCTGCAATTGTCCGGTGATGATGCCGGTGCCGTTGTCGACCATCTCGGCGACCAGTCCGAGGGCGAGACCGCTCATCAGGACCACCGCCACGTATCCGAGGGCGAGGCTGCTGGCGGTGATCAGCGTGCGGCGCCGGCTCCGGCCCAGGTTCCGCCAACCGATCTTCCAGGCGGTCCGTTCCTTCATCGCTCGTCAGCTTCGGGCGCGCAACTGGCGCAGCGAGAAGAATTCCGGTGTGAGATCCACATCGAACTCGAGCTTCTCGTACCTCACTTCCGTGAACTCTCCGGGCTTGTCCTCCGGCACCATCCGCATGACCGCAGGCACCAGCCGCCCTCCGAAACGGCGATAGTCGGAATTAAATTACTTAAATCGGTTCCCTCAGCAACCTCAACAGCTACGGTATGATTGTCACTATCGATTATCGAAGGGCCGGTTTGTTCAGGCAAACTAAAAGTAAGTATGTCATTTTCATTACTCAAGGTAGATGCCGGAAGGATTTCCATAGCCATAATGATGGCTTGATCTATACTTGCAAGAAAATCAATATTCAATGC